>WJJU01000791.1 GCA_014729595.1 Chitinivibrionales bacterium | reverse complement strand
GAACGGATCCTGTTTACGCTCCAGTGGTGGGGGATCTTCGGGAAGGCGGGCGGTCCATTTGTTCAACGTATCCAGAACGCGCGGGTCGATATTGGCGAGAATCAACTCGTGCCCCGCACTTCGGTAAGCCCGATTCATCATCGCCAGCAGCGAAGCCCCCGAGGAATCGAGGCGCTCGGTCTCATTGAAATCGAGGCGGAGGTTTCCCGTGGGTTTAAGCGACTTAATGTCGGCGGACTCAATCCATTCCCGCGTCAGGCGACGAGGCATTGCAATGGTGCGTTGACGGGAGGATTCCGGCAGTGGTGATGAAGATGGTGATTCAGCCATAGTAATCAATGATTTTTTATTCCGCTCCCGCCGCCGAAAGCGGTGAATCCTCGCTTATCCGGATTCGGGTCGGGGAAAACTATTTCTTCGACGGCCGTTTTTGCACCGGCCCCAATACTCCTTTGCGAAAAACGCCGCGTAAAACCCTCGGCAAATCAACTAGTTACGCGATCATACCGTATGCGGTACGGGTCGGCGCCCTTCGGTGTACACTCATTACAATATATATACGTTTAGTACCCGCTCAACATACGTAGCCGGATTTTAGTGGGTTTATCGAGCCCGTTTGAGCAAACGGATGAACCCCAAGAGTCGCTTTCTGATTTTGCTACGTCGGAGAAGGCCGAGGGTGAAGGCCTGGAGGTGATACGCAAAAAGCGGAAGACGGGACATATCCTCGGCGCTATAGTGAGGAGGGGCAACGAAATAGACAGGTCTCGCGCTCGGCCGGAGTTGCAGCTCATTTGAAAGAGGGTCTAAGGCAATGTCGAACCCAATGTCGACGTCCACGGCAAAGCCCCCCCGAAAACCGCTATAAGCAATCTAACATATTGCTTTCTCCAATGTTATCCAAGCTTTCATTACGTGTGTGTCTCCGATACGTTGCTCCCGTTATATATTTAGCCGCTTCAATCCCGGAGGCAATGATGCAAATATCTTTCCCTACTTCGTAGTAATACAAAAGCGGCAAACCCTCGATACCTTACACCCAAGGGAGCAAGGAAGAACGGTGATTTTTTGGAATGCAATAGTGGTGAAGCTGTCGGGTATTTGGCGAAGGATTCGGTCGCGTGGGCGGTTCTCATGGATCATATTGGCAGTCGCCGCTTTCGTGTTACGGGGAGTTTTGGCACGATACCCTCAAATCGTTGAAACGGTCTATGCTCGCGGAATATTTGTCCTAATTCGAAACACTTTCGACTATACGCTTGGGCGACAGCCTCTGCCCGCCGTGTATTTTTTTGGCGCCCTAATGATTTTTTGGGTCGCAAGAGCCGTATGGCGGACGGTAAGACGGTTGAAGGGGGCATCGAATGAACGTATTGGGTTCGTAGTGCGGGATCAGGCGCTGTCCCTTACGGCGATCGCGGCCGCTATCACCTTATTTTTCATGATGTTATGGGGATATAACTATGCGCGGCCGCGGATCAGCACACAACTTGGCCTGCGGATGGCGGAGCTGTCGACCGCCGAACTAATTGAGGAGGGAAGATGGGCGGCTCACGAGGCGGCCGCCGCTCGACGAGCACTTGTCGACGGTTTCGAAGGAAATTGGCCCAACGCCTTGCCAAACAAGCAATTGGAAAAACATGTCCGAAGGTCGCTTGTCGAAACTCTTCGGCAAATGGGCTATAGCCCCCCGGGAAAGCCAAGGATACGAACATTTCGGGCGGGTGGATTGATGCTCCACGTGTCGGTTTCGGGTTTTTATTTTCCGTTTACAGGCGAGGCATACATTTCCGGGGGATTATTACCGATTGAGCGGCCTTTTGTCGCGGCACACGAAATGGCGCATGCTTACGGCTTCACCGATGAGGGTGAGGCGAACTTTTTGGCATGGATGGCATGTCGTCGCAGCGAAGACCCATGGGTGGCTTACTCCGGAAAACTACGGTATTTGATGTCGATCGAGACTCGCATACGAATGCGTGCGCCGCAACGGTCCGCGGGATTGCTGCTCGGGATACCCATTTCAGTTTTGAACGATATGGCGCGTATCCGAGAATACCATCAACGCTTCGGCGGAGGAATCATTGCCGGGAGCTGGTGGCGGGTTTATGACGTATACCTGAAGTCGCTGGGTGTGACGGCCGGCACGGTGAGCTACCGCCGGATGGTTCCTTTGGCAATAGCTTGGCGGCGTCTGAATGCCGGGCGGGTGGAGTCGATGCCGTAATTGGCGCGTTCCTCCGCCGCCGAACCACGCGAACTCCTTGATTTTTTTGACTCCACAAGGTATCTTGGTGCCCAACCTTTGAACGATGGATGGAGTATCATTTCCTATGAAACAGCGAATCTCCGATCAAGAACTCGAGGAACTTTACGAGCTATTATCTATGGATATGCTGAGCTATAATTGCGGGGAATTGTGTGCACCCGGCAATGACGGCGTGCCGTATTGTTGCGATACGGCCGTGCCGGCACTCTATAAAGAGGAGTATGCGTGGCAGCGAAAAAAGGGAGTATACTGGAAACGAATGAGGTGTAGCACAAAAGATGAGCGGACGCTGCGCGAGTCGATTGAATGGGACGGCTATGCGGTGGCGGCATACTGTCCCGGTCCCGACCGGTGTGATCGCTTAAGGCGGGCGCTGGTCTGCAGAACTTACCCTTTAGAGCCCCATCTTGACGGACGTGGTGAACTGCTGGGGCTTACGTTCAACTACTCACCGGATCACCGATGCCCGCTGGTCAAAAAGCCCAAAGTGCGGTTCAGGCGCGAATATATTAGAAACGCGGTCAAGGTATGGCGCAGGCTTCTTGAACTCTATCCCGAAGAGCGGGCGATATTTATTGATGAGTCTCGTCGGGTTCGGCGGACATTTAAGCGCAAAGGTATGGAAGTTCCCTTGTTCGGCGCCGCCGCAAAAACAAAAAAATCCTCCAATACGGGCACGGGTGTTTGACAAAAAGACCGGTCGCGATGTAAAGTGAATCGCGATAATAATCGCTTCAAGAAAATTCTTTGAAAAGCGATGCGTAACTCATTAAAAATCAAAGCGTTACGAAAGGCAATATTGGCGCCTTCCACCCGTAGTCACAACAAAGTCGCTAACAAAACAGTTGCATATTCCTATCTTTATCCGTATATTTTGGGCGGTCAAGGTGGGAGATGAAGCGCTGTAAGCATACTTGGAGAATCCACCACTACCACTCACCGGAGAGGGGTTACTAGTATATGCAACTTCCGAAGTCCAGAAGGCGGCAGAAGCTGCGCGAGAAGAAGTGTCAGTACCCGGGGTGCGGCAAAATTTTCTTCGGGATTCACATCTCGAAGTACTGCCCCGAGCACAGGCAGGATCGTTACCGCATTCGGAAGCGGACCAAGCCCGAAGACGTCAACATCAAGAACCAAACCTACAAACATAACTACACCGAAGTGGTAACGATGGTTCTGGATTGTGCGTTGGAGGAATGCGGGAAGCAGTTCGATGTAAAAATCTATCCGCGGCAGTATGTGTACCCGAAGTACTGTCCCGAGCATCGCAACGAGTATCGCCGTGTTCGGCATCTCGAGCGGATCGGACGCCACGATCTCATCGATGAGATGAAGAGAGAGGGTGAGACGGTCGAGATTGACACCTCAAACCAGAAATCGTCGCAGCAAGTCGCCAAACGCGGCGCCGCATAACGCGTTTCGGAATACCATGACGGCATCATGGGCGGCGGGAGTAAAAACTCCCGCCTTTTTTAAAGTATACGAGCATATACGCTAAGGGTCCCTAACACAATGGGTTGCGTTATATGATGACTGAGCGAAAGGACGCCGCGGTGCGGCGCTCCGATGAGGCATATCCTCTGCGATCCGGTTAGAATTTTCCTGTGTGTCACCCGCGAAAAAGCGTAGATATGTGAGTTGTCAACGCCACCTTGTTCAATTGGCCCCTGGGCTCCGGCTTCTGCCGTCGGGCTTCTATCTTCCGTCCTCCGGCTTCCTGCCTCTCCGGGGAAGCCGACGTAGGGAGGCGTAACAATCTGATGCGCCGTCGCAGCCGGTTAAAAAAGCGGGTCATTTTGATGGGGACCCTTAAGAAAAAAATGGAGGCGGCACCCAGATTCGAACTGGGGAGTAAAGGTTTTGCAGACCTCTGCCTTACCACTTGGCTATGCCGCCTTAAAGGAGGGGGGGCATTCAAAAGCGATTGAATGCCGCGATTGCTTCGTTGTCGTATAGCTAAGAAAGACCGGCGCCCTTCATTTCTTTCCCGAAAAGAGCAAAACGTATTCCAATATCAGCTAATCCGCCATGGAGCAATTTTGCATTGCGATCAGCCGTTGAATGCACTCTTCATTTTTGGGAATCGCTTATAGACACAATGGGGCTTCCCCTTTTGGAGAGGAAACCCACAAAATTTAGAGCGAGAGACGGGATTTGAACCCGCGACAGCCACCTTGGCAAGGTGGAGCTCTACCACTGAGCTACTCTCGCTTAGAGATATAGAATATAAAGCAAGGACACATAAAGAGTCAAACCAAATTTTATACCGCTGTTTAAGCGAGCGGCGGCTATTCAAACCTCCTGTTCGGATCGGTCATCTTCGGGCCGCTTCGTCCCGCAAGCGGGATCTTCGCTAATCCATCCGCTCCGAGTTATCTCGACGGCGACGGCACATCAGCGTCGTTGCGACTCGCTTTTATTGGTGCGACTCCGTTCTCACTTCCCGCCGCATTGCGGTGTCAGTGCACCGCAATGAAGGACATCGTTTCATGCCGTACGGTTTCACCGCGGCTATAGATCCCGAGGAGGCGGATAATTTCTACGGAATCACTCTATTGTGTCTCCCGTCGTCTCTAACCACAGTCCTCTTAGCCGCACCACATTCTGAAAATGTTCTTAATCAGGGTTCCATCCCTGCGTTGTCGTGAAGATTAGTGCTAAGAAGGCCATCATCCCCAAAGCCATCCCTACCTGGCGACGGTAGCTGAAATTACGCTCAACCACTTTGAGCTTCGCCGGCGGTGGTGTTTTTCTTTCTATCCCGACCGAACCACTATCGGCCAAAGTCGTATCACCTTCCAGGCCGGCCAGAAGGCTGTCGGCGGGGTGGTAGGGTGATGCATAGGGGCGTTGCGCGCTTGGTGCTTGGGCAACGGCGGACGAGCCGACTGCAAAGAGGCTAACCGCAAGCGCATATATAACACTCATAACGCTCATTTTCATCCGAGCAATTCTCCGACAATCTTATTGATCTCCTTAGGGTTACCGTTCCCTTTTGTCGCTTTCATGGTTCGGCCTACAAAGAAGCCGAGAAGCTTTTTTTCTCCTCCCAGGTAACGCTTGACGGCTTCGGGGTTATCGTTGAGCACTTTCTCGACGGTTTGCCGTAAGGCTCCGGTATCGGATATCTGCGCCAATCCACGTTCTTTCACTATTTCTTCGGGCTCTCGATCACTCTCCTCAACCGCATCAAAAACCTTTTTCGCCACCTGAGCCGAGATGGTTCCCTTTTCGACCAGCTTTAGCAGCGCCGCGAGCCGGGTGGGTGTTACGTGCAGCGAAGAAGGTGCGACGTGCTTCTCTTTGGTCGCACGGAGCACTTCCCCCATTACCCATGTCGCCGCCGGTTTGGGTTGAGTGCCCGCTTGTATGCATGCCTCGAAATATTCGGCCACTACACGAGTCTCGGAAAGAATGGCCCCATGCTCCGTCGTCAGGCCATATTCTTCAATAAATCTTTGGTAGCGATGCGCGGGAAGCTCCGGCAAAATCGATCGTACGCGTTCACGCCATTGTTCGTCGACAACCAGCGGTACAAGGTCGGGATCGGGGAAGTAGCGGTAATCATGTGCCTCTTCCTTGGTCCGCATGGGGACGGTACGATTGGTGTCGGGATTCCACAAATAGGTCTGTTGCTCAATCACCCCACCGGCGTCTATAACGTCGCGCTGACGCTCAAGCTCGTACGAAAGCGCCTTTTCGACTCCGCGGAAAGAATTCATGTTTTTTACCTCGGTTTTGGTCCCCAGCTTTTCGCGTCCGCGGGGCCGTACCGATACGTTGGCGTCGCATCGAAGGCTGCCTTCCTCCATGGTGCAGTCACACACCTGTAAGTAATCCAATATCCGCTTAATCGCCATTAGACAGGCGTATGCTTCGGCGGGACTACGAATATCGGGCTCGGTTACGATTTCGATCAACGGTGTGCCGCACCGATTGACGTCAAACAATGAGTCCTCATCCTGATCATGCACCAGTTTCCCCGCATCCTCCTCAAGATGTACGCGGGTAATTCTCACCTCTTTGGATTCACCGGCTACATCGATCGCAACTCGACCGTTTTCGCATAAAGGCATATCGTACTGCGAGATTTGATATCCTTTAGGAAGATCCGGGTAGAAGTAGTTCTTGCGGGCAAAAATCGATTGTTTGTTGATGGTGCAATCGAGCGCAAAACCCGCCAGCATGGCCATCTCAACCACCCGCCGATTGAGAACGGGCAGCGCGCCGGGAAGTCCCAAGCATACTGGGCAGCCATGCGTGTTGGGCGGGGCGCCGAACTTGGCCGCGCATCCGCAGAATATTTTGCTCTTTGTCAGCAATTGCGCATGTATTTCCAATCCGATTACGGGCTCGAGATCCACTGAGTGCTCCCCAATTAATGGTGTTGTTTTAAACCGCGGCGTGCCGCCGGGACCTTCCGCGTCGAATCGACCCTATTTTTCTGAGTGTCTACAACCGTGATCTTCATGCACAAAGCTCGCTAGCGTTTAACAACCCTGAACGGCATTCCCAAAGGTCTAACCATACGCTCACCGTAATCAAGAGCGGCATGCTCAGAGTCAAATGACCCTATCCAAACCTTGTGCAAGGTCCTCATTTCATTGCGTTCTTTAACGACGCTAACCGTCCCAAATTTTCGGGATAGCTCCTCTTTTAGTCGTTTGGCATTCTCGGGTCGCCCAAAGGCGCCAACCTGAATTGAATACCCCTCGGGGATGGATTTGCTTTCGATCGCCCCGGCTTCACGAAGCAGCTTTTCTTCGAGAATGAACGGATATCGTTTGACCAGCATGCGTCCATAGTCCTCGGCCTCCTCACCAAACCCGGCCTTTGACGCCGAGACGGCGGCCATGGCTAAAGATGGCGCGACGATTGAAGAATCTTCCATTTGGGCGGTTCCGCTAAAACTGTTGAGTGCCTGCTTGTATCGTTTTCGCGAAAAAAAAGACCCCCCCAGATGGAACAATGCCTTCGGGTCGTTGGCCGCCGCTGTTGCCCACAATCCCTCGGCCGCTTCAGTGTTACCGCTTTTATGCAACGCACGTGCTCTATTATGCTGGTAGCCGGGTTTATCGCTGAGGGTGGCGGCTTTGCCGAAAAGAGCCCGCGCGGTATCGTACTCTCCCCGCACAAAGGAATACTCGCCCAGCCGTGCGTACGCGGCGGCGCGCATACTGTCGGCGGCACTCGCATCGCGGGCCACAAGACGGTACAGTGTGCGGGCTCGATTCGCATCGGTGATTACCCGCGCCATGGCGAACCGATTTAGGGGGGCGGCGGAATCGGCGGCAAAGCCGCGAACCGCATAAATGCGAGCTTCTTCGGTGTTTCCTTGAGCAAGGAACGACAAACTCAGTGCGGCGTCATTGGCCTCCGTTGAAACGCCAACCGCGGCAAGACAGACAGCAATTGTGATGCGAAACGTCATGTTCATCGGTTTGTGTTTTGTAAATGATCGTTCAAGCGGAAGGATCCTTGTAGGGTCGCTTCTCGGATGACCGCGAGGCTTCCGTATCAAGGGAGTCCCCGACCACGTTATCTTGTTGATGGGTTTCGGTATTTGCCGGCCCGGCGGGGGTAACCGAAGCGGCTTCGACGCGCCCGACTTCCCTGGAATGAGCCTCGACTTCTCTAACCTCGGAGACTTTGGCGTCGAGTTCACGACGAAGAGCGTCAATCTCCAGTCCGAGTTTTTTGGTCTCTTTGTTCTTGCGACGAAGTCGCCCCTGGAGCGAAAAGAAGTTATACGCCGCCGTCGTTAAGCCAATCCCCAAGCCGATCACGAATGTTCCGATCGGATAGTAAAAAAGAGGAAATTCGCGAGTTTGGTAAGTGATTATTCGAATAGGCGCCCCGGTATGGAACTGCCACTGCGAGAAGGTCGTAATCAGAATCCATGACACGACAAAAGACACCGCAAAAAAAAGAGCCCATTTCAGTAGACGCACCTTCAGATCCTTTCGCAAACGAGAGTCATGCCTGTGCTTCGAACGACCTTCAAATCTAAAATCGTTCCCGCGAGTTCTTCCCGGCAAGCCAGCAACACGCGTTTGCATCCATAATCCTGACCCATCCACGCCTTGTCTCGGCGCCGTTGTCTTTGTGACAGGAGAACATTGACGGTCCGTCCCACCATAGACGAGTACTGTTCCTTGGTGATTTGCGTTTGGAGTTCAATCAACCGCTCCAAACGTTCTTTGCGGACTTGCGGGCTCAGATTCCCGTCCATCGACGCCGCCTTGGTACCTTCCCGTTCCGAGTAGGCGAACATAAATGCCGTCGTGAACCGCACCCGCTCAACTAATGACAGCGTATCGTGATATTCCTTTTCCGATTCACCGGGGAATCCTACCATAATGTCGCTGGTCAGATCCACCGCCGGGATGTGCGTTCGCACCATATCCGTCAACCGAAGATATTCGTCCCGCGTATAAACACGATTCATTCGCCTGAGCACGGTCGTCGATCCCGATTGAACCGGCAGATGAATATGGGTGCAGACTTTGGGAAGCTCGGCAATGGTGCGTATCAGCTTTTCGCCGCAGTCTTTGGGATGAGACGTAGTGAACCTTAGGCGTCGTAAGCCCTCGACTCGGTGAAGTTGATGTAGAAGATCGGAAAAATCGGTGCGGCCGTCGCGGTAGGAATTGACGTTTTGCCCCAGCAGCGTGACTTCCCGTACCCCGTTTTCCACCATTCTTTTAACCCGTTCTTCCAAGGAATACAAGGGCATGGAATGCTCGTCGCCTCTAACATAGGGTACGATACAATAAGTGCAGTAATTGTTGCATCCACGCATGATCGGCAGGAAAGCGGTAACGTTTTCGGACCGAGGAGGGGCATGGCCTTCGGGATCACAATCCGTCAGATATCCATCGATGTCGTGTGCGATGTACTCAAGCTTCGTAGCTCCGATAACCCGATCAACTCCCGGGATCATTTCCTTCAACGAATTCCCCAGCCGCTCCGCCATGCAACCGATCACCCATAGCGTTTGAGGCTGCCGAGCCGCCGCTTTTGCACCGGCGTATTGGGAAATGCGTGCCTGAGCGCGTTTCTCG
>WJJU01000790.1 GCA_014729595.1 Chitinivibrionales bacterium | reverse complement strand
GAGTGAGAAGACGACGCCGACGGCGGTAAAAACGCCGAAACCGCGGGTCCACGGCATGTCGCTGAAGGCAAACGAGAAGAAGCCTACGAACGTGGTTACGGCGGAAAGCACGATCGGACGCAAAAGCTCGCGATAAACCCTGCGTAGGGCTTCGGTACGATCGCCGTCGGTCGTGCTGATCTCTCGTGAATAGGTCTTGAAAATATGAATGGCGCTTGCCACCCCGATCGGGAACAGAATGACCGGTATGACGGAGCTGACAACCGAGAACGGCGCCCCCGCAAGCCCCATGAGGCCGAACGTGCAGACTAAAGCCGCGCCAATGACCCCGAGCGACGCCACCACGTGAGTCAGACGGCGGAACACCAAATAAAGAAGCAAGGATATGACAATCAGGCAGACGGGAAGGATAACGGCAAAGTTGCGTTTGGTGGCTTTGTCGATCGCCCATCCGTAAAGAGGCGCGCCCGTAATGTGCATGGTGGCGACACCTTCGGCGTTTATCGCATCAACGAGCCGTACCGCGGCCTCGGCCACCTTGGATTGGTCCACCGAATCGGCTACTTCCATGACCATGCTGAGGACGTCACCGTCTTTCGAGATCAGTCCCTGGGTGAATTCGCTGTTTTGCTTCACCCGCTTCAAGAGCAGCTCATCGGGGGGATTGCCTTTGGGTGGAATTAAATGGGCGCTTTGCAGACCGAAGAGACCGCCGCTTTGGGGAACACGGATTGATCCCAAGTGAAAAACGTTTCCTATCCCCTCGACGGCGTCGAACCGCTCGCCCCAGGCGCGCAAGAAATCTACCCGCCGGTGAATGCTCAAGGTGTCGAAAACGGCGATGCAGACGAGGCGGCGAGGTGAGGGAAGAGTCTCTTGTATCTTGCGGTATGCCTGGAAAGCGGGCATGGAGGGCGGTATCGCCTTTGTGGGGTCGTTGTGGACTTCAATGTCTTTAATGAAAAAGCCCAAGCCGGCGGTAACCGCGGCCACCGCAATAAGAACGGCGACCCGTCGTCGAATCAAAAATTCTACCAGCCTGTCCGATAGTACCGTTGTGGGCATAGAACTCTTCTTAGGGTGGGAAAATGGGAAACGCATTACGGATTACGTGAATATACATGAATTTGTTGCCGCGCAGCCGGCTTTGCGAAGCTGTTGGTATCGGAAGTGCTCTCAGTGTATTTTTTTTATTCAGCCGTCTCAGTAAGACATAAAGTACCGAATCCATAACAAGGTTGCCGTCCTCAATGCTCATACCTGTCGAGATTGCTTCATTTGCCGTTGACGCCGCGAGTGGTGGTCCACTAATTATACTTAAAGAAACGGGCGGCGTTCGAACGCTTCCCGTCGCTATCGGGCCCTACGAAGCAAGCGCAATTGCAATCAAATCGCTTAAGGTTACCTCCGAGAGGCCTTTGACCATCGATTTGACCAAAGCGCTTATGGAGCAGTTGGGCGGCGTGCTCGACAAAGTCGTGATTCACGACGTCTCGGAACAGACGTTGTTTGCTCGGCTCTACATTTTTCGGGGGAATAATCTACATTTGGTTGACTCGCGTCCCTGCGATGCAATCGCGTTGGCCATGCGTTGCGAAACCCCGGTGTTTGTGGAAGATGCCATATTTGAGAAAACGAGCGAAGACGGTGCTCTAAGCGAAGACGAGAAGCTGCGGAGCACTATTGCCGGAATCGACACCCTGAGTTTTGGGAGCTATTATCTTGAGTAAGCACATTTTCAGTAGTTTGCGGTGGTGCCTGGTCGGCTTGGTCACGACTATCACCTTTACGCCTTCCGTGGGGCAAAGCGCCGACAAAGTGTTGGATACGGCGCGGCGACTATATGCGGCCGAAAAGTATGACTCCACAATCACCGTGCTTGGTACCTATGTAAAAAAGCACGGCACGGATCCCTCAATGGAGAAAATCGTACCGCTTCTCGCCGAATCGCTTGTCAGGGTCGGCAAATATTCCAATTTCGGTAACCTCTTCAACATTTACCGCAAGCAGTATCCGCGATCCGATTTTATGCCGCGGCTCTTCTATCTCGAAGGCGTCGTGGCCGCCCGCGAGCAGCGGTATGTCGATGCCGTTGAGGCTTTTTCCGAAGCCTTGCGCGCCGGCGCCGTCCCCCCCGTGGATTCTTTGGCGCTTGAGGGTGCCG
>WJJU01000789.1 GCA_014729595.1 Chitinivibrionales bacterium | reverse complement strand
GCGTCATCATCTTCCGCATCGAAAACCGCCTCCACTATTGCTTCTCCGCCAATGTCCACTCCAAAATAGATCGGGTCAAGCGGGACCTGGTATCCCCAATGCCATCCGCATAAATAGCCCTCCCGATTTCTTCGCGCGTCATGATAGCCCAAGGTTAGAATTGAATAAAAATTATTTGCGATAAACTTCACACCAACATTGCACAAAGCAGGGGTCCCCGCATACGCCACCGCTTTCACATCGCCATTTTTCGCTATATTCACCAAGCCGAGCGGAATACCGTTCATTTGCCCGGAAATGTTAACAAGGCCCATTTGCAGCCCCTGGACGGTATCCCCTACATTTATAACCCCGGCTTGAACGCCACGCACGCTTTGGCCGGCCACATTGACGATGCCCGATGCTTGTATTCCGCGCACGGGACCGGCCGCCAGGTTTGCGACGCCGGATGCCTGAATACCCCGCATCGCGCCGCCCGTAACATTGAGGACGCCCGATGCCTGAACTCCGACAGCATCACCGCCGGACAAGGCGGCAACGCCGGACGCCTGAACTCCGTTCATATCGCCGCCGACAAGGCAGAGCACACCGGACGTCTGAACTCCATCGACCCGCTCTCCGACAACACCGGCTACACCGGAAGCCTGAATCCCGCCCAATCGTCCTGCGAGAATACCGGCGACGCCATTGTATTGTACCCCGATCATATTTCCACCAATCACGCCGGCCATACCGGTTGCCTGGACACCCCGCATGGTACCGCCTATGCCGCCTAAAATCCCTAGGGCCTGAAAACCGCGAAAATCATTTTCGACGGAAGAAGCCAAAGCGGTTGCATCGACTCCCCTCACAACACCCAAGCGACTGTACAATATTCCCAGATTCATAAGAACCGTATCTTTCATGCTTCGACCATCGTTCGGTGAATCAAAAAACGCCACCCGGAACGGTATGGTGCTCTGTCCGGCGGCCGAAAAAACCATCCATAACGATACGGCGGCTATCAGGTACTTGTTTTTCATTCGGCTCGGCTCCTTTCTTGCGTATAAAAGCGAATCTATTAATATCAATTATTTCCGCTTTTGCCGCCAACAACAAAACTGGTGAAAACCTCACTGACACAAAGCTATTTTTCTGATATTATTCGACAAGCTTTGCACTTCAACCCCAATGGAGAACAACTCCTCTAACCCTTTTTCGGAGAATTTCTATGCCTTCGTGCCCCTGCAATTCGGGTAAAAATTTCGAGGTATGCTGTGAGCCTTATTTGAAGAGCGACGAGAATCCGCCTACGGCCGAAGCGCTGATGCGCAGCCGCTATACCGCGTTTGCTTCCGGCAACGTCGACTATATTTACGGCACCATTCACCCCGACCATCGCAAGGAATTCAACGCCGAGGGGATCCGTGATTGGTCGTGCAACTCGGAATGGCACGGTCTCGAGATAAAATCAACCGAAAACGGCGGCGAAACGGACACCGAGGGAACCGTAGAATTCATCGCGCACTACACTCACGAGAACGTAAAACGGGAACACCACGAGGTTGCGGAGTTTCGCAAGAAGGATGGCCGATGGTATTTCGTAGACGGCAATATCATTGCCCATGAACCATACGTTCGCTCCGACCCAAAGGTTGGTCGGAATGATCCCTGTCCCTGCGAAAGCGGTAAAAAATTCAAAAAATGCTGCGGCAAAAGCGGAGCAGCGGCGGTGGATTGACCCCGTGATCGCCGACGGGTTTCATATAGATCAGCTACACACCATCCGACGACGCCGGGTTATTTTCACGTTCCCACCCTTTAAGCCGACGCCAGGTAAGAAAAGAGGACATGTACGGGAACGATCCCAGAGCTACGGCCAGAGGCCAAACTAATCGACCTAAGCTGGTATGCAATCGAATTGCTCCGTTCCAGCGAAGCAAAAGGGTTTGGCCGAACGTCGGCTCATAGTTCAGGTTGATACCTTGCACTCGGGTGCTCCGCAGTACACCCATAATCCCCCAATACGCACCGCTCAGCATCCCGGTTACAGCATGGTTTCCCGTGCCGCCTTTCATAACCAGACGGCATTCATCAAAGACGATCAGGGCGAGGAATGACCGCACTACCCGAACCACCCAGTGCAGTACTTTGCCTATCCATTGGCGTTGATTTAGCAGAAATGCCAGGCGATGTTCCCGGATACGTCTCCACGGCGATTTTCGCGAAGATGTCTTTTCGCTATCCTTGGCCATCGTTGTCCGTTGGTCTTCGTGGCGCCCCGTTTCGGGTAGATGGCGGTTGGTTAATTCTTCTTCATCGAATTCTTTGAGATGATTCGATGTCCGTGGATATACTTCGCCCTCTTGGTTCTTTGCTGTTCCCCTCGGCTTTGACGATTCTTTTTCCTCTGATTCGCTCCGCGGCTCGGCCGATTCTCTCATTGCCTCTTCCGTTGATCGGCCTTCACGATCGTCGGGTGAGGGGTAGCCCTTGTGAGCCCGCCGCGGATCTTCTTCATCGCTCCCCGACGACTCTCCCCTTCTCTCATCATCATCAACGGCCAATTTTGAATAAATCGTTCGCCCCAAAAAATTAAGCCTGACCTGCTCCGAAGGAAGAGCGAGGGAAAATTCCGCAAAGCGAGGGTGAACAAGAGCTATTGTCAGGCAATACCGCCCGGGAAGATCGGGGGCGCATTTTGTTGCCTCAAGGCGGATGGGGACCAGCAGAAGAGTGATAAAAGCGAGAATAAGCCCAAGAAATGCCGCAAAAACCCAAATCATGAAGACGACTAAACGGCAATATGGTACACTACGACAACGTTGCGAAGGACGCCTTGCGGGAGACGGCTCCCGCCGCGGTTTCGATATCGCTTTTTACCGTCGCGGAAATGAGGCACTAATCACTCCTCTGAGGAGACATCCGGAATGAACCCGTCTTCGGTAACAACACGGTCAACCGAAACATCATGATAATCGAACGGCAACACCTGATCGGTTATTTGGGTGCTGAAAGCGACACCCCAAATCGCCGCATTTCCTTTCAAATCCTTTAAAAAATTATCGTAATAGGCTTTTCCCTGTCCCAGTCGCCCGCCATGCCGATCAAACGCTACGCCCGGTACAATTACGAAATCCAGATCACTGCATAAGAAATTGCGCCGAAGATCCTGCCGCGGCTCCATGATCCCATAGTTTCCCGGCACAAGATCATTCGCCGGGTCACGCACTTCCGCAATCCCTAAGCTACAGGCTTCTTTTCTGCAATAGGGTAGGATGAGTCGCTTGCCGTCGGCGATAATTTGTTCCACCACCCCCCGCATCTGAACTTCTTCGGTGGTGGCCATATATGCCATTACCGCGCGCGCCTCACGGTACTGAGTAGAATCTTTTATTCGCCGCCATATTTTTTCGGATTTTTCCTCCCGCTCTTCTTCGGTCAGTTCTTTCCGCGCCGCACGATACCTTTTGCGCAGTTCTCGTTTCCGCTCCCCTACGTCATCCCGCATAGCCACGGACGCATCATTAAGCGGTCGCGCCATTTCGTCCAGCTCCCTCCGAACCTTATCGCTGTAGCGCCTCGCCTTTGCCAGCAAACGAGCCCCTTCGCGCGCAAAATGAGGCAACTCTTTTGATCCAAAAAAAACCAGAACCAAAAGAAAAATTACCGCCATTTCGGTGAATCCCAGGCCGGTGATCATTGCTGTTCCCTCCGCACGACAAGATACGAGACCAAAATACTGACCCCATACAGCACAAGCAGCGGTACGGCCAGAAACACCTGAGAAACAATATCGGGCGGTGTCAGGAGTGCGGACAATACAAACATCGCGATAACCGCATAGCGAAGTTTCTCAACCAGAAACCGAGGTGTCAATACGCCAAGGCGAGTCAGGATAAAAGAAACTACCGGCATTTCGAATACAAGCCCGAACGCTAAACTGATACGGATTAGAAAACCAAGATACTCACT
>WJJU01000788.1 GCA_014729595.1 Chitinivibrionales bacterium | reverse complement strand
GTGCAAGCGTTGCGATTGGAAACCGAGGGGCTATTCCGGAGGGTAACAATTCGTTTGGCATATATCGAGAATTCCTGATCGCGCCGGCGGTGAAATCCGAATAGAGACTTGGTTTTTTCACACCGCCGGATGATTCACTTGCTGGAATCCGTGTCAAAGGAATCGTTACGCAACGATATGGTTTGCTTAAGAAAACTCGAGGGCGCCGTAACCGAGAATAGTTTCAACCGGCGGTTCTTCCGCGCGCTCTTTAGGATTTTCCTTCGGCGCTTTCGGGGAGCGCGCCGTTGTTTCCGGTTTCGTCCCAAACGGTTTCATCCGCACGTTATCCGGTGGTGTAAACCCGGCGGATCGGATCATGGTATTCGTAATGTGCGTCCGTAGTACACGACGTCGAACAACAGACGCTTTCGCGGGGATCTTACCTAATGGAAGAAACGGCCGGTATCGGGCACACGACTTCGGTAACTTCACGATTATTTCGAGGTGAAGTCCGGTTGGGCATAATTCAGGGGGGGCAGTTGGGGCGTATGCTTCTGCAGCCCTGTATGAATTTCGGGATAACGCCGTATGTCATGGATAAGGACCCTTCCGCACCCTGCCGGGAATTCTGCGAGCATTTTTTTCGGGGGGATGCTCGTAGTCGCGAAGACGTTTACGAATTCGGTAAGCGCCTCGATATGCTTACTCTGGAATACGAAGATGTTAACCTCGAGGCGCTTGTGCAACTGGAGAAAGACGGGGTGCGGGTGCATCCTTCTCCCGCGGTGATCAAAACTATTCAGGACAAAGGCTTGCAGAAAACCTTCTTTCACGAAAACGGGATCCCCACCTCGGAATTTGTCTTATTGAATACCGCCGACGAGTTGTCGCGGCATAAATCATTTTTGCCCGCCTATCAGAAGCTCAGGAAATCGGGGTACGATGGGAAAGGGGTGAAGAAGCTGGTATCCGACGCGGATCTCAAAAACGGATTTGATGAACCGAGTCTGCTCGAACGAAGCGTTCCCATTGAGAAAGAGATTGCCGTGATCGTGGCCAGGAATGTGTCGGGACGGATGGAGACGTTTCCCGTAGTGGAGATGGTCTTTCATCCGGGGGCAAATATGCTTGATTATCTTTTCGCCCCCGCGGAGCTGGATGACGCCGTTCGGGATCGGGCCGTGCGGACGGCGCGAACAATTGCGCGGCAAATGGAAGTGGTCGGTATTCTTGCCGTCGAAATGTTTGTTACGCCGCGGGCGGAGGTCCTGGTAAACGAGCTGGCGCCTCGCCCCCACAACAGCGGACATCATACCATCGAGGCGAACATGACATCCCAGTTCGAACAGCATCTGCGCGCTATTCTCGACCTTCCTTTAGGCTCGCCGGACATGCGCAGTCCGGCGGTCATGGTAAATCTTATCGGCGCCGACGGGGCGGCGGGACCCGTTCGCTATGATGGATTGGAGGAAGTGTTGGCCCGGCCGGGGGTTTACATTCACCGATATGGAAAAAAGATCTGCCGTCCATTCCGCAAGATGGGGCATGTGACCGTTATTAACGATGATATCGGCGAGGCGAAACGGATTGCGGCGGAGGTCAAACAAACCGTAAGGGTGGGGGTATGAGTCAAGCACGAGTCGGAATCATAATGGGCAGCAAGTCCGATCTGGATGTGATGCGGGGCGCGGAAGAAGCGCTGAGCGATTTCGGGGTTTCTTTTGAATTGACGGTTGTTTCGGCACATCGCACCCCTGTGCGGATGGTTGCTTACGCGCGGAGTGCCGAAGCGCGTGGGCTGGGAGTGATTATTGCCGGTGCGGGGGGAGCGGCGCATCTGCCCGGTATGGTGGCTTCGTTGACATGCCTGCCCGTTGTCGGCGTACCCATAAAGTCAAGGAATTCTTTGGATGGATGGGATTCGTTGCTGTCTATTGTGCAAATGCCCAATGGGGTCCCCGTGGCGTCGGTTGCGGTAAATGCGGCAAAAAACGCAGGGATCCTTGCCGTACAGATTCTGGCGTCGGCGGATGAAGAACTACGAGGGCGATTGCATGCGTTTAAGCAGTCACTGTCGAATAAGGTGAACGACCAGATTCAACAGTTACGAGAGGCGGGGTATACGCAATCCGAGATGGAATAGGGAATCGTTTCTCGATTTTCGAACGGCGATCGGCAATGGGTCTATCCCGAAACCTGCTTCGTCGGCCGAGACGGAGCGAGAAGGTGGGAAAACAACACGCGTCCCGCGGGACATATCCTTGGTTATATCGCCGCGGGGAGCAACGTCGCGACCGCTCTGCGCGGGCCGTCGCGGGAAGAATGGGGTTTGGGGATAAGCTCTCAGCCGGCGAAGGCCGCGACTGAAAATGCCCGGTACCGCGCACATCTCCGTGCGCGGCACAAAGGGTTAAAAGTTTACCGATAGATTATGATGCCGGATTTGTATTTATCTGAACGCGTTTACCAAAAGAACGCCGGCGACCGGTAAAAACAACATGACGGTGGGAGGCTGGTAATGACTCATTATCGCGATACACTGGATATTCTGGAAGCCGAGGCTATTTTCGTAATACGAGAGGTCGCGGCGCAGTTCGAACGACCCGTTATGCTTTTTTCGGGCGGCAAAGATTCGATTCTCATGAGCTATTTGGCGCATAAGGCTTTTTGGCCGGGCAAGATCCCCTTTCCGCTTATGCATATTGATACGGGGCACAATTTCGAGGAAACTCTTACCTTTCGCGACCGGTGGATAGAGCGGATCGGGGCCACGTTGATTGTGAGGTTGGTCGAAGATTCCATTCGCCTTGGCCGCGTGCAAGAGGAGGAGGGGCCTAATCCAAGCCGTAATGCCCTGCAGACGGTGACACTACTGGACGCCCTGAGCGAATACAAGTTCGATTGTGCCATGGGTGGGGCACGTCGAGATGAAGAGAAGGCGCGGGCGAAGGAGCGCTTTTTCAGCTT
>WJJU01000787.1 GCA_014729595.1 Chitinivibrionales bacterium | reverse complement strand
GCTCAGTTTGCGCTGCATTGTGTGAAACAGCGGTATCAGTAAAAATGTAGATGCTTACCAGACCGAATCTCCGGGGTCCGTGTGTTTTCGCCCGACCCGAGGGCTTTGTGCGCCCGGATGACGATTTTTTATACTTGGCTTGGGAGGTTTTTTTTGGGGGGGCGAAGTTGAAGACTATCGTTGTATGGATTTTTGAAAACGGCTCTTCTACCTGCTTAACCTCTGTTAAGCAGGTAGAAGCCGGCGTTGAGATAGGTGGCAAACGCCGCCCAGGCCAAATACGGCCACAAAAGAATCGAGGACGGCTTATATGTATGGTGGAATAGGTAAATCATGAAAACCAGGGTGATATCCAAGATCACCAAGTCCAAAAAAGCCCAGCCGGGCTTTTGGAGCCCGAAAAAGATACCGCTCCACATAAGATTAGAAATACTATGCACCACAATCAGCGAATATATCTTATATGGTTTGGTATTCCACGTGTGATAAACGTACAAAGCGATCGACACGATAATCATGACATAAAGCACCGTCCAAACCGGACTAAACAGCCAACTCGGGGGCGTCAAAGGAGGGCGATTGAGAGTGGAGTACCAGTTGTCCATTGGAACTATTCCTTGCTGCACGATCGGCGAATATCCCGATTTGGAATCCATCACAATAAAGCCGTTCAGCCTGCTGCCGGCGGGGGAAGCAGGCCGCGCGTTGCGTCTCTTGCCCATATCGCCGAGGATATACAGGGCGGGACGCACCTTGGTTCCTCGCCTCCTCGCTCCATCGCGGCCGGCAAAGCAGGTTTCGGAATGGTATCTTAAGGCCGATAAAGTCCGTTACCGACATGTCGGCCTTGATCCGGCATCCAGAGGTGAAGAACAACAAACAACACTACGCCTTCGGAATCCGATCCCTATACGGAAGGACGGGGGGGCGTTTTTTTTGCGCGAATGCATGATAAGCGGCAGAGTTTGTTTACGGTTGCATTACCTCACTCCTCACGACCTCAGTCCCCGAAATATCGGCGGCGCCCTGATTTGCCTTAAGACCGTGCCCGAAGCCCGCTTTTAAGGCGCCATTCTCCGCTCTTCACCATGGTGAAGAGCAATTGTAAGGCCATGACGCGCCCCGGTTACCGTGGGGCGGTTTGGCATGATAGTTGATCGCAAAAATGCGCGAAATTGAGCGAGGATAGTTTTCGTTGAGCCAGATAGCTAATAAAATCGGTGATACCCGAAAGATTCGGCACCAAAAGAGGGTGTTGATAGCTTTGATCGCCTTGTCTTCCGTGTCACCGCTTCTCTTTTTGAACCTGCACGAGGAGACCGTCTATACGTCGGGCGCCAAGCTTTTGGCGAAGGTAGGTTCTTTATGTGGTACGGTTCTATTCGCCTGGCAATTTGTGCTTGGGTTCAGAGGGGTTGTATCCGCGATCCTGACCGACTTGGTGTGGGTTGTAGGTCTACACCGGCGGTTGGGACAGTGGGCGAGTGGTTTGATTCTTTTGCACCCCGTTTTTATCAGTATCTACTATGTTCGCACTAATCGGGGCAATCCTTTGCTTCCTGATATTCAGTCATTTTTCGGTATTGCGGTGCTTTTGGGATTCGTCGCATTAGGTCTGATCGCATTGCTCTATGTCACAAGCGTAAAGCTGCGCGCACGGCTGCGTACGTTGTTATGGTTTCGTCTGCACCTTTCAAGTTATGCGATGCTCGCACTTGCCTTTGTTCACAGCCTTTCCATCGGTACCACCGTGCGCGGAACCGCGCTGCGGTATGGATGGGTCGGCCTTACGGGAGCGATGGTTCTATTCTGCGTATACCGCGTCCTTTATCGATTGGGGGTGTTCGGGGCTCGCTATGTCGTTACGGGCGTATTTCCGACGGCTCCGCGTGTTGTAGAGATTACGGCGCGTCCTCTAACGAAACGAATCGTCCCCAAGCTTGGGCAGTTCATTTACTTTAGGAGGTCCCTGCGCGGCAATGCGCAGCCCTATACCGTATCGTATTACCAAGAGGATACGGGCGAGATTGGTATCACGGCAAAAGCCTTGGGAAAACGCAGCGGCCAGCTTCAGTACATGAAACCGGGGCGAAAGGTAGGCGTCGACGGACCATACGGGGTCTTCGGATGGGAGGCTGCCCGAAACCAAAGGCCACTTGTTATGATTGCCGGGGGAATCGGTATCACCCCCTTTCGAAGGCTCGTCGCCGTGCTTGAAGAGACGAAAGAGCGGCCGGCATATCTGTTTTATGGTAGTCAACGTTACAAAGATATTGTGTATCGAGAAGAACTCGATGCGTGTAGTCATGTCAAAATCATTCACGTACTCAATGCGCAACCCGACTACGGCGGACATAAGGGGTTCATAACGGTTGAACTTATTCGAAGCTACTGCGTGGATGACCCGGCACACTATGAGTATATGATCTGCGGCCCCGGCGCTATGGTTGCAAAAATTGAAGCCGCACTACGACGTGCTTCTGTGCCGACCGGCAGGATCCACCATGAGCTGTTTAGCTGGTAGCCCACCGCGGGCGCCATTGAGGGGTGAGTTTCTTGCGCGGGATCTGATTGCCGCCCTGAACAATGATTCGTTGTTAGCGGCAATGCCCTTTGTCTATCCGTTGCATATCGTAGCCGTCGGCTACCGCCTAATGACGGGTCGGGTTTATTTCTTTTCGAGTATAAGACCGGACCAGTACATCAGTGTTTTGTCGTTTTCCTTTTCCCAATTTATTTTCTCACCCACAAAATACCCCTCACCGGCCAAGCGCGCA
Source organism: Chitinivibrionales bacterium (assembly GCA_014729595.1). Classification (GTDB taxonomy): domain Bacteria; phylum Fibrobacterota; class Chitinivibrionia; order Chitinivibrionales; family WJMI01; genus WJJU01. The sequence goes on along the minus strand of WJJU01000787.1, from coordinate 4,450 downwards.
TTGTTTTTATCGACCGGCCGGACCGCTATGTTAAATGCATGCCTTCCCATAAAGGTGTACTTTAACACATAAAACAAACCGTCTTTGTCAAGCTTTAGTTCGACATTCTTTACGACTCTGCCGGAATTTTCCATGTTTTTCACTTTGTATTTGCCTTCATATTCTTTATATTCAGCAGGGTTATCGAACGGTTCAATCTTTTTATTGGGATTAAGCATCATATTGCCTATATTGAAATAGAGATACTTTTCGCCGCCATACTCTCTGAATTCAACGGTAATGGTTTCCAGCTCTTTTATCGGCAGAGGAATAAGGCCTAATAGTTTCACCTTCATGGAAAACGTGCCGTCCTCGCGCGGGATAAGGTGCAAGGGCATGGGCATTGTTCCCGGTTTTAACAGCAATTTGCTTTTTTGGACCATGATTTTTGTTGGGCCAAAATACATGCTGGAATATATGCCTTCGAATTTCTTCACGTCATTGCGAGACAAAGCTGTTTTCGGGGCGGTTTTCCTTTTTTCGATATCTCCGCCCGTATAAAATCCATAGAGCGCTTTCACTATTTCACTTGACATTTCTTCGGGAGCGGTAGCCGCACGGTTTGTATTTTGGCTAAGGAGTACTCCAACCTTCAGTTCGGGTAATATCATGGTCATCGCATGATAAGGAGGTAACTCGCCTCTATGACTTGCCACTTTTGTATCCACGCCTAAAGGATTTTGCAAAAACCAACTGAATCCTATTGAAAACCCTTCGTCCATGGCAATGTTTTTGTTTTGCGGAATCATCATTTTTTTCATGGTTCGTTCTTTTAGAATTTGACTTTTCCCATTGTAAGCATCGATAATCGCGCTTAGATATGATGCCGCGTCTTCCGCCGAAAATGCTATCCCCCCCGCCGGCGTTCCGATTTTCATCGGCATTTCCGTTGATTCTTTGCCTTCGTAGCCTTTCGCAATAACCGCATCGGTTTTTTCACCCGCATAAACTATGCTTTCATTTATGCCAATCGGATCGAAAATTTCGGAATGAATAAAGTTCACATAATTTTTCCCACTGACTTTATGTATCAATACACCAAGCAGCGCATACCCGGCGTTGCAGTAAGAATGCATTTTGCCGGGTGCAAAAACGGTCCCCGTCTCATTTATCAGATCAACGATCTTTTCATATTCAAGGGGATTGGGGGATATTTTGGGTAGATACCAATTATATAGGATATCGCCATGCAATCCCGAATGATGTGTCAGCAGCATTCGCGTGGTAATAATGTTTTCCGCGCCGTCCGGAAGCGAAAGTTCATCGATATAATCTCCTATCGGTTTATCCAAATCGATGAGCCCTTTTTCGGTAAGCCGCATAACCGCCATAGCCGTCACTGTTTTAGTAATCGATGCCACCGGGAATAATGTTTTCTCATCGGCGGGGATTTTTTCCTTCTTATCCGCATACCCGAATCCTTCGGAAAGCAACACGCCTTGCGCATCAACCACCGCAACGGAAAGTCCCACGATTTTTCGCTTTTTCATTTCTTTTTTGACATACTCTGCTATTTTTTCGGCAATTTCTACTCTACTCATTTCCGTCGGCCTCTTATCAAGAGTAATGCTCCTTGTTCCTCCGCAGGAACATAAAAACGCGATGATTACCGTGATCAAAAGATAGTCCTTCATTCTTTCCTCTTTGGCGTCATTGCTCTATTTGAAGTGGCTGTGAATTCTACTTCGTTACATTAGAAATCGTATTTGTTGAAGGGGATTATATCGTGGCCTTCCGCCCCAAACCCCGACCTACCGTTGTCACATCCGTTCCGCCGGGCAAGGTATTTCTGTCCCGATCAAGACATCGGGACCGTACTTGTTTACAAGCTTGCCCGGTCTTCCGCGGTGAAGAAAAGTAGGCACCCGTAGGCCATGGATGGCCCAAGGGTATCCCGACAAAGTCGGGACCAGAAAGGTGCCGGGCCGGATGCCCGTCATGAACAGACGCCGCCCACGGCTCCGCCTTATCAATCCGCCTCCGGGCGACTTGTAAAATCGAATCCGCGGGCCCGCGGCACAAGCCGCTTATCCTCCGGCGGACGGGGCACTGCTGAAGGGAATGCGGAGAATTCACCTGAGAACAGCTCATTTGATTGAGTTTCATGGCATATATTGGCAATACAGTGCTAATATAAATAAGTAGAATTAATGGATTCGGTAAGTTGCATTATTTTGGCGAAATGTGTAAACGTTGCCGGCATGAAAAGCGTCGTCAACCGTAAGCGGACTCACTCACGCCCGAGATTTCGGCTTGACATGAACGGCGGGATTGTGCGCTCAGGGGAGCCCTTGGGGGGACTTTTCGGGGCATTCCGTCCGCCCGACTAAGGGTCGAGGATATCAAAATCGCGATAGGGTAATAACCGACAGACTTCGGGGGGCTTGATGTCAGCCCCCGGATACGAGTATTTTTTGGGACCGTCCGTAGTATTATCGAGGGCGCCCACAAGATCATTATACCCATCCGCGCGGGATGCGCGGGCAGCAAGAAAGGACCCAACGCAACGTGAGCCGAATAATTAAAAAGGAACAACTGGCTCCGAAGGTAATCCGCTATCGTCTCGAGGCGCCACGTATCGCACGCAAGCGCCAAGCGGGTCAATTCGTGATCGTCAGGTCACACGAGGACGGCGAAAGAATACCTCTGACTATTGCCGACGGTGAGCCGAACGAAGGCTGGATCGAGATAATTTTTCAGGTGGTCGGCAAGGGGACTTCACGGCTGGCGGAACTTGAAGAGGGTCGGCATTTGGTGGATCTTGCCGGACCCTTGGGGCGACCGACTCATATAGAAAAATATGGACGATGCATGTGCATTGGCGGCGGGGTGGGCATAGCGCCACTCTTCCCGATCGTGCGTGCCCTTAAGGAAGCGGGCAACGATATTACGACTATAATCGGTGCCCGGAGCAAAGATTTGCTCATCCTTACCGACGACATGAAGCGGTATAGTGATAATCTCCTGTTTGCCACCGACGATGGTTCCAAGGGGCAACACGGTTTTGTCTCGGACGTTTTTCAGGGGCTTATCGAGCGCGGTGAAAGGTTTGATTTTGCGGTAGTTATCGGACCGGGGATTATGATGAAGGTGACGACTTCGCTGACGGTGAAGGAGGGTATCAAGACCATGGCCTCGCTTAACCCGATAATGATCGACGGAACCGGAATGTGCGGTGGATGCCGAGTGACGGTGCATGGTGAGACCAAATTTGCCTGTGTCGACGGGCCGGAGTTCGATGCCGCGGGGATAGAGTGGGATGAGCTTCTGAAGCGCCTCGGAAGCTACAGAGATTTCGAGAAGCAGGCGCACGAAAGCCACGAATGCAAGCTTGCGGAGAAATAATGAACAACGATAAAAGCAATAAAGCGCGATTTGCACGGACGGCTATGCGCGAGCAGGAGCCGATAAAGCGAGGGAAAAATTTCGAAGAGGTACCCCACGGCTACTCGGAAGAGGAGGCGGTCGCCGAAGCCACGCGTTGTCTTCAATGCAAGCGTCCGCTCTGTGTGGAGGGCTGTCCGGTCAACATCAAGATTCCCGAATTCATTCAACTCATCGCGGACGGCGATTTTGCCGCGGCGGCGCACAAAATAAAAGAAACAAATGCTCTACCCGCCATTTGCGGCCGGGTATGTCCGCAAGAGGAACAGTGCGAAAAGAAATGCATTCTCGGAAAAAAGGGCGATCCAATCGCCATCGGAAATCTTGAGCGTTTTGCGGCCGATTGGGAACGAAAGAATACGGAAGTGCCCGTTCCCGCGCTCAAACCCAAAAACGGCAAGCGGGTTGGCGTCGTCGGCTCCGGCCCGGCCGGACTAACCGTTGCGGGCGAGCTGATCAAAGAAGGTTACGAGGTTACGGTGTTCGAGGCACTTCATGAGCCCGGCGGTGTGCTTGTCTACGGCATACCGGAATTCCGCCTGCCCAAAGAGATCGTTCGCAAAGAAATTGAGTACCTCGAAAAACTCGGGGTCAAAATTGTCGAAAACTTTATTGTCGGCAAGACCGCTACGGTTGATGAGCTTATGGAGGAGGAGGGATTTCACGCCGTCTTTGTAGGTTCCGGCGCCGGACTTCCTTCGTTTATGAAAATCCCGGGCGAAAACAGTATCGGCGTATACTCCGCCAATGAGTACCTGACCCGGAGCAATCTGATGAAAGCGTACCGCGAGGATGCGGAGACACCGGTGATCCGCGGACGTCGGGTGGTGACGGTAGGTGGCGGTAATGTCGCCATGGATTCCGCGCGAACCGCGTTGCGCCTGGGTGCGGAAAAATCCATGATCGTATACCGTCGGAGCGAAGCGGAGATGCCGGCTCGAAATGCGGAGATTCATCATGCCAAAGAAGAGGGTATTGAATTCAACGTCCTCTGCAACCCGATCGAAATACTTGCGAATGATGACGG
>WJJU01000786.1 GCA_014729595.1 Chitinivibrionales bacterium | reverse complement strand
TGATTGATCGGCTGTTTCCAGTCGATTGCTTTTATGACACGAAATACGCGTGAATCGATGCCGACTATTTTGGTTAGCGCTTTTCTGCTGAAAGTCACATCGCAGAAAATGGCTTCGACAAGGTCCCGAAGCCGGCCGGTTACCGCCATCCCTTCTTCGTGATTTGTCGAGTTTAGCTTATCGGTCAGCTCCTTCACCTGATTGGCCAACGTGGAGTAATCCTGCATTCTTGCTTTCGCCATTTCGATAGTTATGGCGAGTTGAGGTTCCTCGACCGGTTTGTAGAGATAGTCGATTTGATAGGGAAGCGCTTCGCGTATAATTGCCGGATCGTCTTCGGAGGTAAGAAGGCAGATGGGAAGGCCAGGAGCGAAGTTCCTGATCTCCGGCAGCGCCTCGATACCGGTTTCCTCCTTAGCGCCGAAATGAATGTCCAATAGCAGAATGTCGAGTCCGTAGGGGTTATTCGCCAAAAACGATTTAACCGATTGTGTGTCATAAAAATGCAGGATCCTGGCACTCGGGAACTTTTTACTCAATATGTTTTCGATGCGGGTATGAAGAGATTTAACATCATCGGCCATGCCGATAATCAGCGACTCTGATTGCACGCATACTCCTTATCGGTTGCTGGGCTTTTTTTTACGCAAGTTTTCCTGCGGGAGATTCGATAGAGGTGGGTTTCTTGTAAAATAGTGTAAAAACTCCGCGGGTAGAGAAATGGCTCCCGCCAATAGTTACTATGCGACGCCAACAACCGGCTATTCGCCTGCGTAATATATTTTGCGTATCCTTTGGCAAAAGTTAGGGTGTGGATAAAGGGCGGCCATATAGCTTGTTCCTTGGCAAAAAGCGCTTTTAGCCGGTAAGTAGCGTTTTGTCCGGCGAATAATCAGCCATTGGTTGATGTTGTGCGGGGGTTATGCTTTTGCATACTGATCGCTTATGGGCTTCGAGTACTTTATTCTGGGAATGGAACCTCCCATGCCGTCTCCCAAAAAAGCTATTGTCGACGGCTCGCAAAATATCGGGTGTTGCGAGCCGCGTGATAGGTATTTGAGGACAAACAGTATTTCATGAGTGATAAAGCAAACGATTCGTTGAGATTAGGTATCGATATTGGGTCTACCACCGTTAAGGCCGTTGTGGTCGACGGGGATGATAATTGCTTGTGGCGGCGTTATACCCGCCATAACACGCGACAGAGTCAAACGGTTCATGATTTTTTAATGCGGGTTGAAGAATCGTTCCCGAATCACCGGATTCGGCCGTTTGTGACGGGGAGTGGAGGAAGGGCAATCGCGCCGCTGATCAATGCGCGATATATCCAAGAGGTAAATGCCGTCACCTATGCCGTGGAGAAGCGATGTCCCGATGTCGGCTCGGTGGTGGAACTTGGTGGTCAGGACGCCAAGGTGATTATTTGGAAGCAGGACATCGAGGGGCGCAAGACCACTCTCACTTTTATGAACGATAAATGTGCCGGCGGAACCGGGGCTACTCTGGACAAAATCTTTGCCAAAATCGGCGTAGCCCCCACGGAGGTTGATTCAATTCGCGCTAAGGGAATACCGGTTCATCGTATCGCGGCCAAATGCGGGGTCTTTGCGGAGACCGATGTCGTTGGGCTTTTGAAGAGCGGAGTCGCTCGTGATGAGTTGGTGGTTTCGCTTTGCACCGCCGTTGTTAAGCAGAATCTCGAGGTATTGGTGCGCGGCAATGTGCTTCGCGACAGAGTTTTGCTGCTGGGCGGGCCGCACACCTATATCCCCGCTTTTGTCGACATTTGGCGAGAACATATCCCCGAGACTTGGCGGCTGCACGGATGGTCGCCGAGAGAAAATGCGATCGAAGAGTTAATATATGTGCCTGAGGATGCGCAGTATTTCGCGGCATTCGGCGCAGTGCTGTTCGGGATCGAATCCGAGGAGTATTTCTCCCATCTCCACGATGAACAAAAGAGTGGCAATGGGTTTTACGAAGGAAGTGCGAAGCTGGAGCATTTTATCGGCGAGGGTCGAACGGCGCAACTTATGTCGTCGGGGGCGGTAAAGCCCGGACTTGTCGAGTCGGACGAAGAGGTGGAGGCGTTTGCGGCGGAGTATGCAATTCCCTCCTTTAAACCTCCTCTTCTCGAACGGGGTAGTCGCCTTGGAGTGTATATAGGTGTTGATGGTGGATCGACCAGTTCGAAAGTGGCGGTGCTTGATACTCAAGGTAACCTTCTGCATCGTGAGTATGTACTTTCAATTGGTAATCCTATCAGCGATGTCCGGGGGATGTTCGGCCGCATACGTGAATGGGCGTCCGAAAAAGGTGTAGAGCTTGATATTTTCGGCACCGCCGTAACCGGCTACGCCTCCGAAATCCTTCACGCCGCCTTCTCCTTTGATCTTGCCGTTGTAGAAACGGTGGCGCACATGCGTTGTGCCGTGCGGAGTTATGGTGAGGTTGATATTATCTGTGATGTTGGCGGGCAGGATATCAAAGTCCTGTTCATGAAACACGGGCGGGTGGTGGATTTTAAACTCAATACGCAATGCAGCGCCGGTAACGGCTATTTCCTTCAGAGCATGGCCGAGCAGTTCGCGGTCCCGATTACCGACTATGCTCACCATGCTTTCAAGGCTCGACGTGCGCCCGCCTTCAATTATGGTTGCGCGGTTTTCATGGAACAGGATCGGGTCAATTTTCAGCAGCTTGGTTGGACGAACGAAGAGATCATGGCCGGTTTGGCGCTTGTTTTGCCGCTTAATATTTGGAATTACGTCGTACAGGAGCCCAATGTCGCTCGGTTCGGTAATCGAGTGGTCCTTCAGGGCGGTACGCAGAAGAACCTTGCCGCGGTGAAGGCTCAGGTTGACTATATTCGGCGGAAGGTGCCGCACGCCGAAATACACGTGAATCGCTATGCCGATATCTCGGGAGCGATCGGCGCAGCCTTGGAAGTTGCCGAGCGAATGCGTAAAGGAGGTAGTCGATTCATCGGGCTCGAAGCCGCCGCCTCGCTTGCTCATTCCTCACGAAACGATGATAGTACAATCTGCCGTTTTTGCGCCAATAACTGTCGACGGACATTTGTTGAAGTGGAAGCGAGCGGCAGAGAAAAGGTGCGTTTTATCTCGGGAGCCGGTTGCGAGCGTGGTACGGCGACCGAAGTCAAGGAGATGCGCGAAAAGGAACGTGAGCGCTTTGTAACCCGGACCAAACACCCGAACCTTCTGAGTCTTGCGGCCGACAAGGTTTTTACATCGTTTGATTTTTTGCCCCTGCCGGCGGACGGTACGAAGGTGAAAGGGCTCAAAATATCTCATCATCCGCGGGCTCGATCCCGCAAGCATCCTTTTGTGAGATCATCGTGGACCGCGCGGGACCGGCGCTCAAAAATGGTCATCGGAATGCCTCGCTTGCTCAATCTGTACTTGTATGGCCCCTTTTTTTCCACCTACTTTCGGACTCTGGGCGTTGGCGGCGTTGTGTGGAGTGATTTTACGAGCAATCAGTTGTGGGAAGAGGGCAACAAGTGGGGCGCCATTGATCCTTGTTTCCCCGCGAAGGTGGCGCCCGCGCATATTTATAACCTTATCAACAAGCATAAGCCGACTCATATCTGTTTTCCTATTGTAACTCACCTTGAATCGGTAGTTGAGAATACTTTAGGAAATACGGCATGTGTTATACAAATGGGTACTCCCGAAGTAGTACATGCGGTGTTTACCCGCGATCGTGATCTCTTGGCCGAGGCGGGAATAGAATATTGGAAACCGCTGGTGCGTATGGATCGAGCCGTCGAGGCCCAGGGGCTTCTTTACGAATATTTTCACGAGCGCCTCGGCGTAACCGAGGACGAGAATGCCTGGGCCGTTCGGCAGGGTTATGCGGCCATGCATCGTTATCTTGAAGATATGCGGGCCGCGGGCGGAGCGGTGATCAACCGGCTTATCGATGAGGATCGCATTGGTATTTTGGTATTGGGGCACCCTTATCATCACGATCCGGGGCTCAGCCACCAAATTCTTGATGAGTTCCAGATGCGGGGATTTCCGGTTCTGACCATTGAATCACTTCCGGCGGATGTGGAGTTTCTGGGACCGCTCTTTGCGGAGGAAAGCGCCGACGGGATCGAGCGTGCGGCTCGCGATATAAAGGACATCTGGTCGCGCAATTTTAACCGCAATACCAATCTCAAGATTTGGGCGGCAAAGGTCGCCGCACGACATCCCAATCTTGCGGTTATTGATCTGTCCAGCTTTAAGTGCGGGCATGATGCGCCTACATACTCCTATATCGACAACATTCTCGATGCATCGGAAACTCCGCATTTCCTTTTTCATGATCTGGACCAAAATAAGCCGAGAGCTTCCATTGTCATTCGCATTCAAACTATCGAGTATTTTCTGCGGCTCGAAGAGGAACGGCTGCGTCGACGGGTGCGGTAATTATGGGCGTGGACGACAACGCCGGCAGCGCATCTGCGTGTCGTTGTGAGCATAGTGTATCATAAATTCGAAGAAGAGAAGCTTGAACGTATGAAGCTTGAACGTATGAAGAAAACAGTGGAAAACAATCGTGCATCGGGAAATGCCGTGAGTGGGGGCGCCACCGGCGTAAAACCGCCGAAAATTCTGAGGAAGGGACAGTGGCACGGCTATTCCATGGCCCCGTGGTACAAACGCGACAAAGACAACGTGACGATTCTCTAC
>WJJU01000785.1 GCA_014729595.1 Chitinivibrionales bacterium | reverse complement strand
TTGGAGCATTTGGTAACGTGGGTGTCGTCACGGCTACGGGGCAAATGTTTTCTAGATGTGTATGGGGGTACGGGGCTTTTCTCAATCGCTCTTCACGATCGATTTGAATCAGGTACGTTAATTGAGGTTGCGAAACCACTTATTGCCAGGGCTCAAGAAAATTTCGTTCGCAATAATATTCGGAACATCGATGCCGTTCACACATCCGCCGAGCAGTTCCTTGCCGCTAGGCACAGCAGGGATTTCGTTGATTGCCTTGTCGTCGACCCTCCGCGCCCGGGACTAACTCGAAAGGTTCGCGAAAGCATTCGAGCACTTGCGCCCCCCACCCTTCTTTACGTATCCTGCAATCCCGCCACACAAGCTCGGGATGTTGGTTTCTTTGCGGATAAATGCGGCTTTAAAATAGAACGGGGTGCGCTGTTCGACTTTTATCCCCAGACGCATCACCTTGAATCGGTCCTTTTACTGCGGCGATAGATAGACGGCGGTGGAAGGTGAATTGAATCATAGCCGAAAATCACCTATCTTTGGTTTCCACTTTATTAAGCGGGTGACTGAAACATAGTGGAAATCCGAGCACTAAAAATTAGAATTACCGGGACCGTCCAGGGCGTTGGCTTTCGGCCTTTCGTTTACCGAACAGCCGTCGCATTGGGAATTGGGGGTGAGGTTCTCAACGACGGAAAAGGGGTCTTGATTCATGCATACGGAGCCTCTACGGCGCTCAATTCGTTTTTAGAAGCGTTAACGGAACAAGCTCCGCATCTCTCTAGAATCCGCGAGATTCGGACCGAACCGCTTGCGACGAGCTATGCGGCGACTAAATTCTTGATAGCCGATAGTAAATCGGGGAGTGGTCGGGAAACCGACATAGCCCACGACACGGCCACCTGCGGGGCCTGCCTCAACGAGCTGCACGACCCTGCGAACCGCCGCCACCTTCACCCTTTCATCAACTGCACCGATTGCGGCCCACGCTATTCCCTAATCACCGGCCTACCTTACGATCGCTCAAATACTACCATGGCCTCCTTCTCAATGTGCGAACGTTGTCGTGAAGAATTTCTGAACCCTCTTGATCGTCGATTTCATAACCAAACGGTGTGCTGCCCCGACTGCGGACCGCGCCTCCGTATCGAAAAAGGCGACGGGATGCAAATCGACAGCAATGATCCGATCGAAGAATGCCGTCGATTTATCAGCGAGGGGGGCATCGCGGCAATCAAGGGGATCGGCGGCTATCATCTTGCTTGCCGCGCCGACCATACCCCTTCCGTCGCCACACTTCGTTCACGGAAGCGACGGCCGAGCAAACCATTTGCGTTGATGGTCAAGGATATGGATTCCGCCCGACGCATTGCAGTCCTCACTCCCAACGACGAAGCTCTTCTCCGCGGACCTGAGCATCCGATCGTTGTGGTTCCCAAACGCAAGAGCCGACTTGTGTCAAGAGAAATCGCGCCCGGCGTCGACACCCTCGGCATCATGCTCCCCTACACGCCGATTCACCACCTCCTTTTCGACCGCGACGTTTTTCGGGTATTAGTAATGACAAGCGGCAATATGAGCGGGGAGCCAATGGTTCACACCGAAGAGAATGCACGAAGTTCACTCGTTGGGATCGCCGATCTCTTTTTGACTCATAATCGCCCGATCCACGTGCGTGTTGACGATTCCATTGTACGTTTTGCGGCGGGGGGACCGCTGCTTTTGCGCCGAGCGCGTGGGTTTGTCCAACAATCGCTTCCCTCTCCCTTTTCGGTCGAGGGTATAATCGCCTTGGGGGGAATTCTTAAATCGACCGTTGCGGTAGGCGGAAAACGCAATTGCTACCTGTCGCACTATGTGGGCTCACTCCACAACGTAAACACCCTTCGTGCTTTAGAGGAAATAGCCGGGCACCTTATCGATTTGCTCGATATACGCCCCTCGGTCTACGCCCTCGACCTCCACCCTTGCGGTCTTCAACGTAGCCTTGCGGCCGAGACTAAGGTTCCCGTCGAGTTCATACAGCACCACCATGCCCATGCCGCCGCCTGCATGGCCGAAAACCAAGTAAAGGGACCCGCCGTTTGCGTCGTGTATGACGGCACCGGATACGGCGAAGATGGAACCTTATGGGGGGGAGAAATTCTGATAGCCGACTACCACGGCTATCGTCGTGCGGCCCATTGGTCCCCCATCCCCCTTCCCGGCGGCGAGCAAGCAATACGACAACCATGGCGCATAGCCCTTGGCGCCCTCCATAGCCGTATGGGCGATTGCGCACTTGAGTCGGCGGCCCCCGGAGTTTCCAAGGCCGATCGCGAAGCGGTCGTTGAAATCCTGAGATCCGGCGTTTCGTGTCCAATCAGCAGTGGAATCGGGCGTTTATTCGATGCTATGTCGGCGGCACTCGGTATTTGCCGGGTGCGCACCTACGAGGGGCAACCGGCGGTCGAACTCGAAGCCGTCGCCGATAAGACGGTAACCGAAATCTATGACGATATGCCGATACACAAGAAAGATACTACCGTCGTTCTCGACGGGCCGGCGTTGGCGGCTGCGGCTTTGCTGGACATGCGCCGCGGAACCGCCGTGTCGAGGGTGGTATCCCGGTTCCATAACACGATAGCTCACGCAACGATTCAGACCGTTCAAAAGGTCGCCGAGCGAGAGCGTTTGGATACCGTCTGCCTTAGCGGTGGTTGCTTTCAGAATGTTTTGCTGCTTGAGCGTACAATAACCGGCTTGGAAAACACCGGACTGAAAGTCTTGATTCACCGGTGCATCCCGTCGAATGACGAATCGACGGCGTATGGGCAAGCGGTGATAGCGGGCGCACGACGTTATTGGAAGAGGTGCGGCACAAGGGGGCCAAATATAACATCATTGGCCCGCACCTGATGCTCAGAGCCCCGCCCCGACACCGTCACTCTTCACAATCTCGCACCGGCTTACTCCTCTTCACCAAGAAGATCTTCATCCTCATCGAAAAACAACGAGCGCCCAACCAACTCGTCGCGATCCACGTCCGCCAAAAGACGATCAATCTTCGAATCAATTAGTGCGTCATCGTCTTCTGTTGCGTCATGGTCTTCGTGCCGAGCCGTCGGCCCGGGCGCAACGACATTGACCGCGGTCTCACGCGCCACGCCGCATGCCGCCCAACCTTGCGCCCCGTAATCCGTCGTATTATCGTAGTTGCCGCGGCTTGGATTGGCAAAGGTAAGCTTTATGGTACGGCACCCCTCAACCGGGCGACATCCACCACCAACAAGGTTATCATCTATAAATTGCGCCTCACGATCACGCAGGTTTCCTGAACTTTGTTTGCATTCAAAGATATAGGGTTGCCCGATACCATAGAACACATTTTTTCGCACAACACAACCGGTTGTAGTATCCATGCGAAGCCCCGTGACGGCACTGCTTTCTTCCCCGCAGTCGACGAACGTATTGTTCTCGACAATGTTGTTGACGGAGCATTGTTTATCGTGTGAAACGGAATGCACGGCTTCGCTACGACATCGAAGAACGAGGTTGTTGCGCACCGAATGCCCCGTACCCGAAAGACGTATACCAGTGCCACAGTCCGTAACCCGATTATCTTCAACCGTAGTACTCAGCCCGGCAACAACGGCAATGCCGGTGCCGACACACCCCGCCAAACTGTTACCTTTCACAAGCGTGTCGCCACATCGGATCCGTATACCGTCGCATCCGCGCCCCTCGATGGTATTGCCCTCGACTATATGACCATAATGCCCACCTTGTGAATCCCGGCTTCCCACCATGATCGAACAACCGTAATTGAGAAATATGTTACCACGGAAGATATGTTTTTTGTTGGGCACGGCACCGTCTTGGTCATCACCCTCCGCCACCATAATGCCGACCGGCGCTTTGTCCGCCGCTTTGTCGGTACGCGCCTCGAAATGGCAGTCCTCGACAACATTGTGACGTGCGCCCGAACCACCGAAATACATAGCGCATGGTATTTTATCGGACTTGCTTTCATCAACAAAGCGCAGTTTCCTAAAGCAGTTACGTTCGCATTGCCCGATTACCGAGACCGCTACATTTGGGGCACCGCTAAACCGTATACCCGAAACAATCAGATCGGATACATCATAGAAGAACCATGCCGACTCCGTCACCTCCACCATTGCGCAGGATTCCGCCATAATCCGAATCGGTGCACGCATGGCGCCGGAAACCTGCACGGTTACGTCCCCGCGGTAGCTTCCCCCTTTGAGCACGATTGTATATCCCGGCTCAACGCGCCTAAGAGCGCGTTCAATTGTTCGAAACGGTTCATCAAAGGTGCCTGTTCCTTTATCATCGCCTGTGGGCGACACCCACAGGGTAGTTGCTTCGTTATGCATATCGACCAACCAAATGGTTTATGGGTTTTGCAACTCGTAGGGAGACGGCAAAGACCAATGCCCAGTATTATTACTCCTTGGTCTCATCGTCCCCCACGGATTCCTCTTCATTCTCGTCCGCTTGTCGCTTTTCCTTTTTCTTCATCCACTTCGAAGCTTTCATGATGAGTTCAGGCGCTTTCGACAAAATCTGTCCCAAGTCCTGCTCTCCTTTTTCGATCGGGTGGACTTGCACGCGCGTACCGGTTACTACGATAAATGCGACGGGTATCACATTGATTCCACCGCCGGTGCCCGCACCGGAGCCGGCTTTGTTTTCGTTACCTCCGCCACCTGCCGCGAAACCAACCGAAACCTTGGAGACGGGAATCAAAGTGACTTCCCCGGCAACGATTGGCTCACCAATAACCGTCTGGGTTTTAGCGATGAACTGAATCTGATCAAAAGCGGTCTTTATCACGTCGGAAAGCGACATCGTTTTCCTTTCTCTGCACGGCCGTAGGCCTGCATCTACCACGAAAAGCGGAAAAACTGGCCGGCAACCCGGCACATGAGGTACTTTTTCCCTCACGCGGAAAATACTATCTGCGATACATACAACCTAAACAGCGAGACATTCACCACCATGTACCCCAATTCAGCACGGCTTACATCTCTGGCGTGCATCGTTGTGTTTTTCGTTTTCATTGAAGCAAATGCCGTGATAGCCGTCACGGAAATACTCAAGGATCCGGTAGGCGGTGAGTCGACGTGTCCCGGCGGGGAATGTCTGGAGTTTGTGGAGGTGACCAATTCAGGACCCGACACGTTAGTTGGCGAAAATCTTTTTTTGACGGACGGAGTGACGGTCGATTCAATCATGGCGTGGCCAACGGCACTCTCCGACGACCTTGCGGGTATTGTTTCCCGCGCGAGCCTTCCCCCCGGCCGGGTGGCCGTTATTGTCGATCCTCAGTATACCGACGCCCCGGAGCAAGATCGTTTTGCACTCGCCGAGCGCACTATTCTTTGGACCGTCAACAAAACGTCGCTTGTCGGCAAGCTAAGCCGAGACAAGGGCCTGCTGCTCTATCGCGGCACTCGATTCCGCATAGACGACTCGATCGCCGCGGTGCTGGATCACGGCCAAAAGGCCGCTTTGGGACAACGATTGACACATACCTCCCCGCCCTCGGCACGTGAGGGGTTCGGCTTGGTTCCAAGTCATCTCTTGTTTGCCGAAAACAATTGGTTTCCAAATCCCTCAAAGGTCAACGCCGGCCGGTATTCCGCATTAGAAAATGGATGGCTCTTGGAATACCGATTGGGATTTGTGACGTCCCACGAGGCTACCATTCCCTGCACCGTAGCCGTTCACCACCAGAGCGGCCATGCACCGGAGGGGGCGCGCTGGGAATTGAAACGAACCGATTCTTTTCTACCCATACGGGAAGGTGTTTTTGCACAAGACAAGACCCCCCACCGATTTATTGTTCCGGTTCCCACCGATACCGTTCCCTACCAAATCGTACTGACGGACGGCGGACGGACACAATCAGTGGACTTGGATCTTTCGGCGGCTTGGCTACCAAGCTCACCCATAAAAATAACTGAAATTTTCCCCCGTGCCCCCGACAATCTTCCGGAATGGATCGAAATTACCAATACATCCTCCATGCCGATTAATTTATGTCGCTGGCGCTTAGGGACTCCCGAAGGAAATGACACGATTTCCACGGCGCCGCTGATCATAGCCCCTGCGGAATACATGGTTCTCACTCG
>WJJU01000784.1 GCA_014729595.1 Chitinivibrionales bacterium | reverse complement strand
GGGTATGGTTTCCCGAAAGAGCCAACCAGTTCTGGCAGGGATTCGTCGCCCATACTTTTTTGTTCGGTACCGTTGTCGGCGCGTATATCGCCACCCGAAAGAAAAAGCAAGGATCTAAATAGAATTCTTGCCCGAGAAGGCGTTTTGGGCTGCGCGACCGCAGCGAGCTTATGATTGCTGATTTGGACTCAAAACGCCTTTCGCGACAAAGTGTTTCCGAAAGCGTATTACGCATCACCCACCAATACAGGTCGATTCATGCATGCATCTGATGTCGAGAAGCCGAATTAATCTCAAACAACTTGCTCGAATTGCACATGTGCAAGTAGGACAAAAACTCCTTTTCAGAGAATTTTATCAATGATTCGAACCATGGCACTATAACTTTCCCCCGCTTGCTCCGGATGCATCAGGACCTCGCCTTTGTCGCTGAGAGATACGAATCGTGGATCGATAGGTATACTCCCGAGCAGGGGAACTCCAAGGTCGTCGGCCATTCGCCTTGCCCCGCCGGCACCGAAAATATCGGTGGTTTCCCCACAATGAGGACAGCGAAAACCGCTCATATTCTCGATGATTCCGATAATCGGCAAATCGATTTTTCGGCAGAAATCCATGGATTTTCGGACATCGGCGGTCGCCACTTCTTGAGGGGTCGTAACAATGACGGCTCCGTCCGGCTTTGCCGTCTGCGCAACCGAAAGCGGCTCATCGCCGGTACCCGGTGGCGAATCGATAATTAAATAGTCCAAATCACCCCATACCGTCAGCCCAATGAACTGAGAGATGACCGAATGCTTGAGAGGACCGCGCCAGATAATTGAATCATCCGCGTTCCGCAGCATAAATTGAATCGACATGACTCTCAATCGCCCATCATATTTCAGCGCCGGATTCAAATGCTTGCCGTCGCCGGACATCACAAATCCTTCGAGCCCCAGCATTTTCGGTACCGAGGGTCCATGAAGATCGGTGTCCAAGAGGCCGGTATTTTTGCCCTTGAGAGCGAGCCCGACGGCAAGGTTCACAGCTACAGTACTCTTACCCACACCACCCTTACCCGAGAGAACCACGAGCTTTCGGTCTACGCGAGACAAAGCTTCCTTGAGTTGTTCTTTGTCGACAGGTCGATGACTCATCCACTTCTACTCCTTTTCCGCTTGAAACCGTTCACAAAATGAGCTGCGCAAAAAAAAGTTAGGGAGACGGCCCCAAAGGTGGCGAACACGGCTCAAAACGTGAACATCCAACAACTCATTCAGTTGGAGGCACCAGCATAAAAAAGTCGCATACATGCAAGGTTTATGCCCACCTTACCGGGCTTGAATTCATGATATACACCAACGGTGATCATTGCAGCCATGCAATACATCATTGCAATATTTGCGATCATGCAATAAATCGTACAATCCTCTGAAGGGGCAAATGTGGCCCCGAGACCTCTGAATCGCCGTTTTCTCCCATGGGCACGGTAGTTGTTTCCGCCGATAAGTCATGGAGACAATAGCCATTACATATTGGAACAATATCGTTTCTCCTCTTTATGACGCCGCATGCAAGCTCATGATTGCACGAGAGGGGGAGCACCCGGTTTTGATGGATATTCGGGAGCTTTCGCTGTTCGAACGGGCGGGTCTTTGCGCCGAGGAGGGTGTCCGGATTCTTATTTGTGGAGCCATATCGAGTGTAGCTCAGGCAATGCTTGAAGATCAGGGCGTGAGGGTTGTTCCTTGGATACGCGGACCGGTAGATGAGTTGATGGAAGCCTGCAAACAAGGAGCCGATCTCAAGAATGCCTACGCAATGCCGGGATGCCGTCGGCAAACATGTTCACATAGAAGACGACGGCGGTGCGGTATGCAAGGGCGGTAATATCGTCCCGAAACTAAATAGCCATAATCAAAGATTCAATTAATTCGTGGGAGAATCGAAGTGAAAATCTGCATTACGGCCCAAGAGCCTTCACCCGACAGCCCTATTGACCCACGCTTCGGCCGAGCGGCCCATTTTGTGGTGTACGACAGCGAGGCGAAAAGTTGGGGCATAATCGACAATAAGCAAAATCTCCAAGCCGCGCAAGGAGCGGGTATACAAGCGGCGGCAACGGTTGTCAACGCGGGGTGTGGTGTGCTGATCACCGGCCATTGTGGCCCCAAAGCGTTCGCGGCTCTCAGTAAGGCCGGTGTTACGGCTTACACCGTCTCGGGTGTAAACGCCAAAGAGGCGGTGGAGCAATTCAAACAGGGAACACTGACCAAGCTCCAGACCGCTGATGTTGAAGGGCATTGGTAGACAAGTGAAAGAGAACGATTTACGGTAGACCGCGGAGAGCGGAGAGAAGAGTGTGAATAGTTTTTAGTTGCTGTTGAGTGGTAGCACCGGGTATGCCGTCGGCTTTGTGTACTGCGCCGGGCCGCAAGGAGGTCAGGATTTCCGCCCATAATTAGCTCTTGATCAAAATTGACCGAAACCGCTCACGGAGAGGTCACTGAGGCTCTCGAAGTGCTCGGAGTGACCTCAGTGCTCGAGAATTGAGCTACTAGGAACAGAAACTAATTATGTAAATCAAGATCCAGGATTGGAATTTCTCTTGTGAAAGGAGGCAGGTTATGCCGGGAGGAAATGGTATGGGGCCCATGGGAATGGGGCCAATGACGGGAAGAGGCGCGGGATACTGCTCCGGCTATGGGGTGCCGGGATACGTTAACACTCAGGCTCGCGGCCGGGGTATGGGTCGTGGGCGCGGATGGGGGCATGGATTCGGCATGGGTATGGCATGGAGGCGTGGATGGGCACCGCCTGCCTATGCCCCGGATGCCTATCCACCGCCGTATGCTTCGGGTATACCCCCACGCAATGAAGCGGAAGCACTCAAGAGTCAGGCGAAATATATCCAAGAGGCGCTGGAGGACATAAACAAACGAATCGCCGAAATTGAAGGCGATAACACCTAAAAAGGAAAGAGCGACGTGGGCGCCGGTCTCAACCGGGCTCACGTCTCGCTCCAAACACCGCGGATTGTAGAGCTACATGAAAACCTACTACGAATGCTTACCATGTTTTGTCCGTCAGGCGCTTACCTCCTTGAAACGCTCCGGTGCGTCCGATGAGCGAACCCAAGAGGCGATGCGCGCCGTTTTTCGCGAATTAGCGAGTCTTGATTACGAAGCAACCCCGCCCGAAATCGCAGGCGGCGTCTATGATGCCGTTGGCGGTGCAATAGGGAGCTATGATCCTTACGCCCGCGACAAAGCCCTTCACAATGACTTCGCATTGGCCTTACTTCCCCATATGCAAAAACGCCTTCGAAGCGAAGCCGATCGCTTCGAAGCAAAGATAAAGCTCGCGATAGCCGCAAACATAATCGATCTGGGCAAAGACGCCGGTTTACGCAAATCCGATGTTCAAAACTGCTTTGATCGAGCCCTTGAAACCCCGGTGGACCAATCCGCCCTATCAAGCCTGCGCACGGCAGTACATGAGGCCGACACCATTCTTTATTTGTGTGACAATGCCGGAGAGATAGTTTTTGATCGTTTTCTCATAGAAGAAATGCCGCACACCAAGGTCAAAGCGGTTGTACGAGGGTGTCCGGTTATCAATGACGCCACACTCCAAGACGCCCGCTGCAGCGGCCTTGCGGATCTTGTCAAAGTTATCACGAATGGTTCGGGGGCACCCGGCACGGTACTGAGAACCTG
>WJJU01000783.1 GCA_014729595.1 Chitinivibrionales bacterium | reverse complement strand
TCCTCGTGGTAACCTTCGCGCCGTCGAAATTGTAGGAGGAACGGTCGAGGGCATTTCCCAGACGGTTGTTTCTACGGGGGCCGGCGGTACGGTGAAACGAATTGTCGCCGGTGTTGGTTCGCGTGTTGCCGAGAATGGTGTTGTCGCTGTTGTGGAGCCGGACGGGGCTTCTCCTTACACCATGGCCAAGGCGCAATACGATCAAATTAAAAAGTCGTATGAGCGTGTCAAGGCCTTAGCCGATGAAGGAGCGGTTCCGCAAGAGACTATTGACCAGGTTGAAGCCGCATATATTGCGGCCCGGGAGCAGCTTCGGGCGGCGCGTAAAGCCGAAAATGTTCCGGCGCCGTTTGGTGGAACCGTTATCGAGGTGTACGAGCAGCCGAAATCCAAAGTGGGACCGGGTACTCCGATCGCCAAAATTGCGCGCTGGGACAAGATTCGCGTGGAAATTGAGGTCAACGAACGCCTTATATCGAACTATTCCCCCGGACAGCGGGCCTATATCGTTGCCGAAGGCGATACGCTTTGGGGAGAAATCGAAAAAGTTGCCCTGGGCGCGAACGCTATGACGCATGCTTTTCCGGTATGGGCGGTGTTTCCGAATCCGGGCCTCAGAATCAAGCCGGGGGCCTATGTCGTAGTCAACGTTATTACCCGGACGGCTCAAAGCGCCCTGCATGTACCTATGGACGTCGTGACGGTAAAGGAAGACGGTGCGTGGGTATACACTGTTACCGGCGGGGTCGCAAGACGCAAAATTGTCAAACATGGGCTTCGATCGGAAGGCTTTCTGGAAATAACCGAAGGACTCACAGAAGGTGAAAAGGTTGTCGTGCGCGGGGCAAGTCTTCTCAGCGACGGCGCAAAAGTTAGAATCGTCAATTAAACATCTTGGTCTCTGCAAACGCACCAGTTGTACTATGCGCGAATTGACAAGCCATCTTTTCCGTCGGATAAACGCGCCGTTCGCGCCGTCGGAGCATCGGTACAAAAGCGTTAGCCACCACTTTCAAGCTAAACGATCGGGAATCTTACTATGAATATACCACGGCTTTCGATTCATCGCCCCCTCATGATGATCATGGTCATAGTGGCTCTGGCGCTCTTTGGCACGGTAAGTTTCTTTGGGCTTCCCGTGGATCTAATGCCGGAAATGGATTTGCCGTTTATAACCGTACAGTGTATCTACCCGGGTGCGGGTCCCGAAGAAATCGAAACCAACGTGTCGGAGCCGATCGAAGACCAGATGACCACCATCAGCGGCCTTAAAAACATGACATCGTACTGCATGGAAGGCGTCATGGTGATGGTGCTGGAGTTCAAGTCGGAAATGGATGTTGACATGGTGGCTATCGACGTCAAGGACAAGGTCGACGCCATTTTGTATGAGCTTCCTCCGGACATGGAGAAGCCGATTATCGGCAAGTTCGATCCCAACGATGAGCCGATTGTCTCTTTGTCGCTCATGGGCGATATTGATCCCAAAACGCTTCGACAACAGGCTGATCGAAATCTTAAGGATCGTATCGCCCGGCTCGAAGGTGTCGCGAAGGTTGATGTAACCGGAGGGCGCGAGCGCGAGATAGTGGTGGACCTTCAGCGAGACAAGCTCGGAGCGCATGGTTTGTCGGTAATTAACGTTTTTCCGCTCATCGTCGCGCAGAGCGCAAATTTTCCCGCGGGTCATGTGACCGGAGATTACCGTGAGTATACGGTTCGGGTTGAAGGTGAGTTTGAATCGCTCGATCAAATCGCCCGAATAAAAATCCCGGTGATGAAAATGGGACGAAAACCGATCGAGTATACGGTCGAGCTTCAAGATATAGCAACCATAACCGATTCGCACAAAGAAATTCGCGAGCTTGCACGATTCAACCGGAGTCCGGCCGTGCAGATAGACATACGCAAACGACCGGACGCCAATACGGTTGCGGTTGCGGATAGGATAGTGGAACTGGTAAATGAACTGAACCAAACGTTGCCGCCAGGCCTCGAACTCGCGATTGCGCAAGACAGATCAGAGTTCATTCGCAATTCCGTGGCAGACACCTATCTCAATATGGCGATCGGGATATTTCTTACCTCTCTTATACTTCTCATTTTTCTTGGTGATTGGCGTCTCACTCTTATTGCGGTCATTACCATGCCCGCATCGGTTATTATAGCTTTCACCGGAATGAGCGTTATGGGCTTTTCGTTGAATATCGTCACGCTCATGGCGCTTTCGATCTCCGTAGGAATTTTAGTCACCAATGCGATAGTGGTTCTCGAGAATATCGTTCGGCATAGGAATGTAGGGCAAAAACCGTTCAGGGCCGCCGAGACTGGTACCAATGAAATCCTTTTGGCGGTACTGGCCTCGACTCTCACCAACCTTGCGGTGTTCATTCCTATTGCAACGACCGGAGGCATCACGGGAAACATTTTCAGGGCGCTGGGGCTCACCATTGTTTTTGCCACACTTGCTTCGCTCTTGCTTTCCTTTACGCTTACGCCCATGATGGCTTCGCGGCTTCTGAGGGAGCATAAGGGGAAACGGACAAAGAAGAGCGCAAGCGACGCGGTTATGCGTAAACTCGAGAAAGGCTATGGAACGGTTCTCTCGATGTTGGTGCATAATCGATTGGCCCGCATAGGCATCATTATCGGCACGGTGGTTTTTTTCTTTGTGACCATGGGCGCGCTTACACCGCACATCGGTCAGGAATTTATGACACAAGGGGACGAGGGATACATACAGGTAAATGTCGAACTTCCCCCGGGGACCCCGCTTTCGGTGACCGATAGTACCGTAGCGATAATCGAGGATCGTCTCCGTCGGACGCCCGAAGTGCACAAGATTGCGGCAACGATTGGCGGGGGAGCGAGTGGAATCAACAGCGGTGTAAATCTTGCGTCGCTTGTCGTCGAACTCAAACCTGAATCGGAACGTACCAAATCCACCGCCCAAGTCGTTCAAGAGCTTCGCCCTGAACTTGCGGATTTGCCCGATGCGATCCTTATCATATCTGAATCAAGTGCAATGGCCTCGGGGGCGTCTGAGTCGGATATTCAAGTTGAGGTCGTCGGCGAGAATATGGATGAAGTTTTGGCCTTGGCCGATTCCGTTGAGACGCTCATGGCAACGCGGGTGTCAGGTCTTACCGATATCAATTCTTCGTGGAAAGGCGCCAAGCCCGAGATCAAGCTCATTCCCAATCGCGAACGATTGGAGCACTACGGATTGTCGATGAGTAATCAGATCACGGTGCAGACGATCGGCGGGCTGTTGCGTTTTACATTGACGGGTAACGATCAAGCCACGTTCCGCGAAGGCGGTGAGGAGTATCCCATCCGCGTGCGCCTCGATCCGACGGACCGAAATACAATCGAAGAGATCGAGAACTTGCCCGTTCCCACTATGAAAGGGATGGTTCCGGTCAAGGCGATAGCCGATGTGGTCTACGAAAGCGGGGCGTCGACAATTACCCGAAAAAATCGTCAGCGAATGATCACGGTCAATGCCAACGTGGCTGAGGGGACGAGTGGTGGAAAAGTAGCGGAGATCCGGGCGCTTACCGAAAATATTCAAACCAAGCCGGGTTACTCGATAGGATTCGGCGGTGATCAAGAGATGATGGAGGAATCGTTTGGCGAACTCATGATTGCGGGGGGCCTGGCGATTGCGCTTACCTACATGCTGCTCGTGGCTCTTCTTGAATCGCTTCTCATGGCGCTTGTTATCTGGCTCACCTTGCCGTTGGGCTTGATTGGTGTTGTGTGGGCGCTGTTCTTGACCGGGAATTCTTTCAGCATGATGGCGAATATGTCGATAATCATGCTCATTGGTATTGTGGTAAACAATGCCATTCTTCTGATTGACTACGCTCGCCAAGAGAGACTTCATAGGGGGCTGACGGCCGTTGATGCAATCGTGAGCGCGGGCAAAACCAAGCTCAAAGCGATCATCATGATGAACTTGGCGATCGTAGTCGCCATGATTCCCCAGGCATTGGCATTGGGTTCCGGTGGTGAATTCAGGGCCCCTTTTGCGATAACGGCGATCGGCGGAATACTGGTTTCCACCGCACTTACGCTTTTTGTGATTCCGGTGCTCTATGTCGTTACCGCACCCAAAAAATTGGACAAAGATCTCGCTGCGGAGCATGCGTAATGCTTGGGGGGGGAGGATTCCTCCCCGCGGGGTGGAGTAAGTGGGGGGCGAATAGGACGGCAACAAGGCCGCGGGAGACTATAGAGAATCGGGTAGCCCGTTCGAATACATATCGAGGCAATTACTCGATAGCCGTAAAACCGCGATTGTCATAGCATTGGGGTTTGCGTATATTGTTGGGTAGTCAACCTCGCCGGACTCCGCCCGAATGGGGAAGGCGAGTCGTTCCTCATCGAGAGAAAAATGAGCGTCCACGCTTTCGTTGTTCCCTCGTGCATCAAGCCGAATCCATCGGTTGAGATCCTCGAGATAGACGGCATTCAGGGCATGTATCACGTATTCCGATTCCGGTGTATCGCGAAGCGTGAGCTTCTGGTAGCAGAAACCGGTGGGGATTGTTCGGCTACGTAGAAGCGCCGCGAGGAGGTTGGCTTTTGCATAGCATATTCCTTCACGATACTCCAGTACTTCCGATGCGGTACAGGTCACGCGGGGGCTTTGGATGTCCCACGAGTGTTGAATTTCGTCGCGTACAAACTCATAGGCTTGCCGGACGATTTCTTGCTTGCTTTTTTCCGTATCAAAGTATTCCGCCACAAATGCTTGAACGGCCGGGTGATTATAGTCGATTATCTCGGTTTCGGACAGGTACTTTGATTTGTCTTCATATTCACATATAAGCATACAACTACTCCTTTTCGTTGGGGCTGACCACCTTTAATAACGTGCG
The DNA here is from genome assembly GCA_014729595.1 of Chitinivibrionales bacterium. GTDB lineage: Bacteria > Fibrobacterota > Chitinivibrionia > Chitinivibrionales > WJMI01 > WJJU01. The sequence continues at coordinate 582 of WJJU01000783.1, read as the reverse complement.
CCAAAGCAAAACCCGTTTCATAAATGCGGATTCCGCCCGCGGGACACGAGGCGCCTTCCCATGACGGCGGGGGTGAACTATATGGTCTCGTCTCACCTGCCGGCCGACGGGAGTATTTATGAGACGGTTTCCAAACATTAGGCGGGTTCGGGTCTATGCGAGCTTGTTACGCACTTCGTATAGGCCGCCGGCCGACTTCGTCCACCTTCATCAAGAAACGAAAATATATTGGCTTATGCTCCGCATGAAATCGCCGTACTTGCGTCGAACCTTGCCGCGATGGTACCTTTGATCGGGTGGATGATAAAGACGAACGCCGACCGATTTGTTTTCGGCGTCGTTTTCGAAGCGATTCTAATCAGTGGAGCCCTCGTAAAACCCCGCATAAATCGTAAGTATGGTAGCTCGGAGTAGTATGTCGGATAAAAATGCACGCGGAATCGATCTCTGGAAGCTTTTCGCGCGTGGTAACAGAGGGCGCATTGCACGTATCATGGCCCTTTTTTTGGTCAAGCATTCCCCCGTTCTCGTATTGCCGCTCTATATCGGAGAACTGGTCGATACCATCGATCGACCCGAGAG
>WJJU01000072.1 GCA_014729595.1 Chitinivibrionales bacterium | reverse complement strand
GGTTTTTACCTGGCGACTGATTAATTGGCTTGGTCCTTACGGGCGGTTGGAAGCCGAAACGGGAATCCTGCCCGAATATGAACGCCCGCGCGTCCGCGAAACGGTCACCAATCACTGGTTTTTCGCCACCAACGACACCGCCTACGACTACAAAGCACGGTATGATACCACCGCTGAATCCCACCTGCTCCAGCCGGCGTTCTCACCGTTTGAATTTGAAGCCGGTGTAGGCGTGAACGCCAGCCTGCTCAATTTCAGGCATGTTGAATCACGGATCCTCGGCGGTATCGGCTATCGGCAAAAAAACAGATGGAATTATTCCTTTGTAGATACCCGCCTGAATGTTGACACAAGCGCAACCAGCGCGGATACGTGCGAAACGTGCCGTTTGTATCGCGAAGTTTTGCGTAACGGTTGGAACAAAACGATAATTCGCAATGTCGGTAATACGAGTAATCGCCCGGAGGTCGGACCGGAGGTCACCTGGTATGCGACGCTAAGGCTTGGGCGTTTTGCGACGCTTGAATCCGAACTTAAAGTATTCGCTCCCTTTACGCGAATGCTGCAACCCGATATTATCTGGCGCTCCACCGTGAGCTGGCGACTCATCCGCATGGTCTCTCTGGTCTATGACTACGAGTACGAACTACGCCGTCCCACCAAAGAAACCCTCAGAAAAGCCGAATCCAAACACCGCGTCCTGCTGCGATTTTCGTACACAAGCCGATGAAAGCGTAATGGAATTACCGGATCGATTACCCCATCCGATCCACAGTAGGTTAAATGGTTTGGTGTTGGGTGACCAAACCAAAATAGACCTTCGAGAGGCCCGCTTTTGAAATGTGTAAACATATGGATACGTTATCCTTTTCCCGGACTCCTTTGATTATCGATAAAAATGATTTCGAATAGATTGGCGTTAAGGAATTCCATAGATTCACGAGGAACAAGCAGTGCGGTCCAAAACAGATGATTTTTATCCCAAAATCGCTTTTCGCGAATCAAATAGTCCTTATTTTTCTACCTTCGCTCGTCCGAGTTTACGGTTTCGAATCCTTGGCTTGTTCTTGGTTTTTATATCAAATGTAGTATCAAAATACAATGTTTTCTCGATTGACTATTCTATATAAATTAGGTATTCACTATACAAAATGCTGTCTCCCCCCAAGTATGGGGGAAACAAAAGGGGGGCTGGGCTATAACGGCGTTACGTTGGCCCTCGCATCCTGCTCGGGGGGCTTCGCCCCTGCCTTACGGCAGCCGCCTTCGGCCATCCCTGGCCTTCGGCTCCAAGCAGGGGTATAGGGGGCGGCCCGAGCCCCCTTCAAAAAACCTATTTTGGACAAGTATGTTGCGATATATGTAATCGCACCGGTGAAATCCCAAAATATCAGTATATGACAAACGGATTTTTGCCTCTGGTAGAGCCCCTTGGTATCCAACCGCAATGCTTGCGCGGGACCCGGTAAGCGTTCACTCACACCATCACGTTGAAGCTCTTTTGCGCCACTGGTGCGAGCATGCTTCGGGCGGCAGTCCATCGTGGACCGGCATGCTCTTCGGCCGCCATGACCTTCTAGTCACCTCCCCGCTTCACGCTTGAATACCGAGGAACCTTTGCATCGATAGGGTTAAGAAAATAGCCGGAACGGGTTTTGCTCTCCTAAAAATCAAGGTCCTATTCGATTCCCCGATTAGAACCGCCTTATCCATTTACCTTTTCAAAACATTCCACCGGAGGAAGAGATTATGCATCGCGGCATTTGTAGGGACAGTATTACCTCATGCATTCCATGCGTTATGATAATGATTTCGATGTGGTGTGGTGTTTTTGCCCACCCCGCAAAGTTTCCGTGTGAGTTTCGATCCACAAACGGCTACGGCAACAATGAGAAGGAACCGTGGCTCGGCACCCCACACTCATACCTCATGCGCCTTACCGAACCTGCCTATACCGACGGAAAAGGTGAACCATCGGGAGAGAATCGTCCCAACCCCCGCGAGATCAGCAACACGGTGCATGCGCAAGGCGACTCCTCGATTCCGAACCATCAACGGATAAGCGACATATTTTGGACCTGGGGCCAATTCATCGACCACGACCTGGGGCTTTCTCCGTTTAGCGAGGAACATTTCGACATACCGGTTCCCGCGGGTGATCCCGTGTTCGACCCATACGGCACCGGGAACAGTGTTCTACCATTTGTCCGGTCTGAACACGCCGTTTCGTGGAATGGTGTCAGGCAGCAGATCAACGAGATTACGTCGTTCATGGACGCTTCGCAGGTGTACGGCTCCGACTATGAGCGAGCCATGGCTTTGCGTACGCTCGACGGTACGGGAATGCTGAAAACCAGTGCGGGAAATTTGTTACCCTTCAATAAACCCGGTTTGCCGAACGACGGCGGTACGAGTGAATCGCTTTTTTTGGCCGGCGACGTTCGCGCCAACGAGAATGTCGCCCTAACCAGCATGCACACGATCTTCGTGCGGGAACACAATTTGTGGTGCCGTCTATTGGCGCACGCGGACGATGGACTTACGGGAGACCAAATTTATCACCTCGCCAAGGCGATAGTCGGAGCGGAGATCCAAAGCGTCACCTACAACGAATTTCTTCCCCTTCTTCTCGGCGCACGAGCCATACCGCCTTATAAAGGGTACCGACTACACATGGATCCCGAAATGTGTACAGAGTTCACTACCGCGGCGTTTCGTTTCGGGCACAGCATGCTAAGCCCCAGCCTTCAAAGGCTCGACAGCAAGGGGAAACCGCTGTCCGGAGGCAGCCTGTCGCTCGAAGACGCCTTTCTCAACCCCGACGAGCTTGTCACCAACGGAATAGAGCCGATTATGCGAGGAGCTTTGAAGCAGGTCGCTCAAAAAGTGGACGTGTTTATTGTTGACGGTGTTCGAAATTTTTTATTCGTCACCAACGGGAAGGGCGGTACGGACCTCGCCGCGATCAACATTCAGCGTGGGAGGGATCATGGCCTTAAAAATTACAACCAAGTCCGTAAAAATCTCGGCCTAGGTACCGTCAATACGGTTTACGAGATTTCCAGTGACCCCGAGGTATGCGCTCGGCTGAGCAAACAGTTCGGCTCACCGGACGAAATCGATCTGTGGACCGGTGGACTCGCCGAAGACATGGTTGCCGGTGCACTGCTCGGACCCACGTTCCGCTTCATTTTGGCTCACCAGTTCACACGAACGCGGGATGGGGACCGGTTTTGGTACCAAACCTATCTTCCCGGCTTTATGGTATGGTTTATTGAACGACGAAGCCTTGCCGACATTATCCGTCATAATACCGATATCGGTCTCGAAGAAACCGGATGGAGTGCTTTTGTTGTCTGCCCCGACATAACAAAAAAGGGCGACAATTTCGCCTCCGACAATTACCGCGGCCTTCAACCCGATCAAAGCTTCGACCATCGCCTTATGGACGCGGAGTGCGCCGCGGCGGCGGAAGAATTCGTCCGATTTTTTTACGAGCAGGCGCCGTGACGACCGCGGCGGAGGCCGCAATGGATAAGCGAGACATGGACGCCGGCTACCTACCGGCGTTCGCATTACCCACCGCTTTATACTCCCGCCCCGATGCGCCGCACATTCCAAACACCCCGTCGACAACTCAGTCACCCGTATGATAGAATTAGTACTCCGACCACGATAGTGGCTTTTCCGCCATGCTCATTGGTGGAAATCGGATTCTTCGGTGAGGGATCGTTTCTTTAGGTATCCGACATACGGTTGAGAATCGACATACCATCCGTTCAGACGACGGCTTTTGCGCCAGGCATTGGGAGAATAAATATGAATAAGCAACTCGCCGACATCGTTACGGTCGATAAGAACAAATGCGTAAACTGTCATGCCTGCATCGGTGTCTGTCCGGTAAAATATTGCAATGACGGTTCCGATGAAGTGGTTTCGATCAACGGTGATCTTTGTATCGGTTGTGGTAATTGTATCAAAGCATGCACTCACAATGCCCGAAAAGCCGTTGATGACGGGGAGGCGTTTTTTCGCGATTTGGGGAATGTGCCGATGATTGCCATTGTCGCTCCGGCCGTCGCGGCCAATTTCCCCAATAGGTATTTGCACCTTAACGGTTGGCTTAAACGTTCGGGGGTCGATGCGGTTTTCGATGTGAGTTTTGGGGCGGAGCTTACGATCAAGTCGTATCTGGAGCATATCAAGGAGAACAAACCGAAGATGGTTATTGCACAGCCCTGTCCTGCAATCGTAAGCTACATCGAGATCTATCAACCGGAACTATTGAGCTATTTGGCTCCCGCCGACAGCCCCATGCTCCACACTATCAAAATGATAAAAGAATTTTATCGTGCCTACTCTAGCCATAAAATTGCGGCGATTTCGCCCTGCTTGGCGAAAAAACGGGAATTCGAAGAGACCGGCTACGGCGATTATAACGTTACGTATCAAAGCATTTCGCGCTATTTCGAAGAGAACAGGATTTCATTGACTTCCCAGCAGGAAATGGACTACGACAATCCTCCCGCCGAGCGCGCCGTCCTGTTCTCCACCCCGGGAGGGCTTTTGCGCACGGCTCAACGTGAAGTACCCGACGCCGACGGTTTCACCCGCAAAATCGAGGGTTCTCCCCACATTTACGATTACCTTAAAAAATTGCCCGACGCCGTGCGCTCCGGCCGCAACCCGCTTCTTGTCGATTGCCTTAACTGTGACATGGGTTGCAACGGCGGAACGGGAACCAATTCCTACGATAACAATCCCGATGAAATGGAACACCTCGTCGAACGGCGCAGCCAAGCCATGCGTCAACGCTATCGCCCGAAGGGGTTGCGGGGAAGAGTCGGGGGTAAGAAGGGGCCGGCGCGAACAATCGCAAAATATTGGAAACCAAATCTGTATTCCCGCGGCTATAAGAATTTATCTCATCTTAACAACATTCGCACGCCGTCGGATCACGAATTGACCGAAGTTTACAAGCGGTTGCACAAATTCGGCGAAAGCGACATTTATAACTGCGGCGCTTGCGGTTATGGATCATGCCTCGGCATGGCCACGGCGCTTTTCAACAATTTGAATAGACCCGAAAATTGCCTCCACAACCAATTTGCCTTGATGCGCCGGCATAACACCAAGGTCACCGAGGCGGTAGCATCGTTGACCGCAATGGTCAAAGCCGTCGCCGACCGCTCGGCAATCATCGCCGATACGTCGTCGAACGTCTCGGCCGCCGCCCAGCAAGTCAGTGGGAGCGTCCATTCCGTTTCCGTATCGGTCACCGACGCCCAGGGGGTCATGAGTTCGATCAACAAGGCGATCGACGGACTAAACGAAACGATACAGGATATCGCAAAGCACTCCGAAAAGACTCGCCATCTGACAACCAATGCGGTGGAAGAAGTTCGGGGAATAGAAACGAAAGTCGATCAATTGGGAGAAGCCTCTATTTCCATCAGCAGCATAATCGACACCATCATCGAGATCGCCGAGCAGACCAAATTACTCGCGCTCAACGCCACTATCGAAGCGGCGCGGGCGGGGGATGCCGGGAAAGGGTTCGCGGTGGTTGCCGGCGAGGTAAAAGAACTTGCTCGCCAGACGAATTCGGCCACCGTAGACATCAAAGAAAAGATTACCAACATTACCCGGTCAACCGGGGCTACCGTCGACGGGATAAAAAATATCGGCGGCGTGATCAACAACATAAATGAGTTTGTCAATACCATAGCGGCAGCCGTCGAAGAACAGTCCATTACCACCCGCGACATTGCCGACAACGTAGCCCGCAATGCGAACGGTGTCGAAAATATTGCGCACAACGTAGCCGATTCCGCCGAGGGCACGCAAGAAATCGCAAAAAACATTTCGGCGGTCAATTCGCAAATAGCCGAGATAGCCGAGTCGGTCGATATGCTCAACGCCCATGCCAAAGACCTCTGCAACCTTACCAATAACGGAGATCGAAAATCGCAGGACAATCCAAGTTCGGCGGACGGCGATTGAGATGTCCGCTACGTTGTCGCCACTACCGGCTGATGAGAACATTCAGCAACCGATGCATCTGAGCAATTCGGGGCCGATATCCTGAAGCGGAAGCATTATGTCGACAACGCCCGCTTCGTAGGCCGTGCGGGGCATGCTCCAAACAGTTGACGTTTGGCGGTCCTGAGCGATAGTCCTCGCGCCGCGACGTTTCATCAGCCTCAGCCCCAAAACGCCGTCCTCACCCATGCCGGTCATGATTACCCCTACACTCTTGTCTTCATAGACCTGTGATACGGAGCGAAACAAGTAATCCACGGAAGGCTTGCAGTGATTCTCCTCGGGATCGTCCGTTATACGCACCACTACGACGCCCTTCTCTTCGCGCGATACTTTCATTTGTTTACCGCCGGGCGCCAGGTAAGCCGTACCGGCCTCCACCGTCTCACCCTCGCTTGCCTCCACCACCCGTATTCGGCATTTGCTTTGGAGCGACTCCGCAAGCGTTTTGGTGAACAAACGCGGCATGTGTTGCACTATGAACACGGGAAGCGGCAAGTGCGCCGGCAGCAAAGGCAAGAGATGGGCCAGCGCGGCAGGCCCGCCGGTTGAAAGCCCCACCGCTATGGCTTCAGGCTTCATTCTCCGACCGATTTCCACTCCGAAAAAACCGGCGGAAAGTACGGGTACTTTCCTGTCTTCATGCGCATTTAAATCTACGTCGCAAGATCGTTCGGCCCCGACGAATTTTGTTAGAAACGAGGCGAATTGATCGCGCAAAAAATTAGCGTTTTCACCTTCGTCTTTACCGTCGGGCTTGGCTATAACATCGAGCGCCCCCATCTCGAGCGCCCGCACCGTTGCCTGAGCGCCTTCGGTGGTATACGCACTCACCATGACCACGCCGAACCGTGGATACCGCTCATGAAGCACGCGCAGCGTCTCAAGCCCGTCCATGACCGGCATGTTGAGATCGAGCGTGATCAGGTCCGGTTTAACACGCGGTATGACCTCGAGCGCTTCCCGGCCGTTTCCCGCCACCCCCACCGTTCTGACGCCGTGGATGCCGTTGACGGCCGTCAGCAACAGCCTTCGAAATACCACCGAATCATCCACTACGAAGACTCTAATTTGGGACATGGGGCCCGGCTTTCCGACAGTTTCTTTGAAATTAACAAAAGGAGAGCCTTTAACCCTCTCCACCAGGGCGACACGGGGGCGGCCCTTTTGCGAAAGAATCAATGTTGCGCCGAAGCATCGCTTTGCCCTTTTTCCAAAATGGCTTCCAAGTTCAAAATCGCTACGAGCGTCTCGGCTGCTTTGTACACACCCCGAAAGAGCCGGCCCTCCGCACCGTTGACATTCGGCGGCGGCCCCGCAATATCTTCTTCGTAGACTACGAGAGCATCTTCGATTGTGTCGACCAGAAGCCCAATTTGCTCCTCATCACGCCAGACAACGACCATGCGGGCGTGAGTTCCGACCGGGCGATGAGGGTAATCCATCTTTGTGCGCAAATCGATTACGGTTACGATATGTCCACGAAGGTTCACCACGCCGCGTACGTATCGGGGTGCGTTGTGTACCGGCGTGATTCGACCGATTCGTTTAATCTCCCGCACTTCTTCGATTCTCAAAGCGCAAGGAACATCGGCAACCGTGAACACAACCAATTCCATCTCGTTCAAAGCCGTTTTCGTTTGTTCGCGTCCCATACTTTTACCTGTCCTCACCGCGCCTTACTTCCAGACCCTCTCACTCGGTCTTCCGGAACGCATCTCATTTTGAAAGGGCTCACTTGCGCCACCGGCGCGAGCATGCTTCGAGCGGCAGTCCATCGTGGGCCGGTGTGCTCTTCGGCCGCCATGACCTTCGAGTCACCTCTCCGCTTCTCGCTTGAATAAGGTTAACATGTTGCATTTTGCCCGGCCAAACATCGTTCGCACGCCGCAAGAACCTCTTCCCTGTCCAACTTGGCAAGGTAGTCGTCCACTCCCGCCTCACGTCCAAGCCTTTCCGCTTCACCGCCTGATACCGAAGTAATCGCTATGACCGGCAGGTTCTTCAATCTCTCGTCGGCGCGTATCGCACGGGTGAGATCCAACCCGTTCATGTTGGGCATCTCGATATCGGTTAGAACGATATCGATATTTGGATCACTGTTCTTGAGTATCGCCAACCCCTTGACGCCGTCTTC
>WJJU01000782.1 GCA_014729595.1 Chitinivibrionales bacterium | reverse complement strand
TGCATACCCCAAAGTGCAAAGATTGAGGTACGTCTCGAAAGCACCGTCGAGTCCGGGCTCGCGACGAGTATACCAATAGGTCGACGTTTCGGAATCGAGAGCATGCCTGAAAGAATAAAACGGCTCGAATGAACGAGACGCCCCCGTATCCAAATTTGTCGCCTCAACCTCATCCACCGAGTATACTTCGTACGCATGGCCTCCGGCCGACTCGGGAATTATGCGATACTCCCTCTTTGCCGGATCGGTCTTAAACGGCTCGCACCACTTTTCGAATAAGTTGATGATGGGAGTACAACCTAAGACAAATTGCTCCGCGGCTATATCGCGGGCATGCTCCGGCATGGTTCGGAGATAAAAATTGAGTACCATGCGTCGACAATTGACCGGAATCTCCCCGTCATCACCGAAAATGATATCGTAAAAAAGAAATTTTTGGGGAAATGCGAAATATTCTTGAAGCAAGCGGTAGCCGAAAAACGAGCGGGGTGGACAAGGAAGCAATCCCTCATCGGGGCCGAACCCTACCGGTTGAATACAATCCGGACCAAGGATTTTTTTGTGGCCCCCCTTGTCGCACTCATATTCAACTTCCACGCCAACCACCGTCTCCCCGAGAATCTCATACAGACGATAGCTCATAGGTGCGCCATGTAGATGAACACGAAGGCTGGTGAGTGGAATTTCTTTAGGCGGCACGCCAATAACCTCCAAGCCCAGCGAGAGACACGCTTGCGCCCTTCCCAATCCCATTTTCTCGGTAACACCATGACCGCGGCACATTTCTATATGCGAAGACTCAACCACAAGAGGAACCAAGTCGACCGGATAGCAGGTACGAAACATGCAATCCATTGAGGCCGTTTGTTTCGACGCCAAAGCGGTACCGGCGGGAACATGATACAGTGAATTAAGATTCGAGTTTTCCCGCGACACACGGAACTGCAGTATTCCAACCGCGGGTATCGGGTCGAGCAAGTGAGGATACAGAAGTGAGAGCATGGATTCAGCCAACTCCGGAAACTCGTCATCCAACTTCCGGCGTATCCTCCCCGAAAGCAGCGCACTTCCCTGTAGCAACAATTCCACATGCGGATCGAGGCACCGATCCGCTTCCACCTGTAACGCGGATGCCGCCGCCGGATACCGTTTGGCGAATTCCCCGGCGAACCGTCGCAAATAAGTAAGCTCGTTTTCGTAATACGGAAATAGATCTTCGTGCATAACTGCTTAGTTTCCGTTCATATTTGACATTTTATAGAAAAAGCCGTCATCCCGGAATCGATCCGGACCGTAAAGCGGCACGCGATTTGGGTATTGTACTTGTAAGCAATTTCGCCACTCTTTGCCGGCCGGATTGCAGGCTACCTCACCGCAACACGGGTTCCGGAGTCCGTCACTTGCCGTAAAGACGAAACATAGCCTACTCTGAACAGCAGCCAATCCCTTTTTGCCAAGTTAACGGGGCAAGCATTGTGTTGCGTTCAGTGTACTTTCACTCGTACCTCTTCATTTAGCGCGACGGTGAGTTCGAGTGCCTCGGCCACCGGCGGGAGTTCTCCCGATTCTTCAAACTAACGTGCCGAAATAGAACGCTTTACGGATAATCAAAGCACAATCACGTCTGGGCTACGTGCGCGGTACCGTTTTTCCGAAGGGTGGTTCCAAAAACTACCGGTTCGACCGATCTGCCGAGACGTAAGACCGCATTTATCTCCAACTTAAGGACAAAGGGATGCTCGATACCCTTGTCAATCACCGACACCTCGTCCAGACGAGGCTCAAACAACGCAATGGCGCGATGAATCGACTTAATCAATTCCCGCCGCTCCTCCTGATCCTCCAGGTCGACATTATCTATGTTTCCGATGCCGTAGGTGGCCAGCGATTCGCTAAGTTCAACGAACCAGGGCGGGATATCATCCCGTCCCTGGCGCGAATTGAGCAAACACTCAAGATGAGACCGTACCGACTCGCAGACCTCCCCGATTGCCCACGGTTCCGTTATACCGCACAAACGATCGATAATTGTGGGAATATAGCCTTCTTGAGCCATTTACCGGAATCCTCTTGTAAAGTTTTTACGACGGTTCGAGCTACCACCCTACAGGTTGGTGTTCTGCTTCAGATCCCAGCCCGTGACAACCTCTCCGGTCGGTCTACCCGAAGTGTCGGTCTTGGTGTAGGTCCACTTGATACTTCCGTACGTCATTCTGATTTGTTCAATGGGGAACTCATCATTCTCCCCGGCCTTGGGAGCAACGCCGGTGACCACGACATCGGTGAGTTCAACCTTTTGGTACGGGACCATGTCCAAGCCCGACGCTCCCGAACGGCACAGTTCGATTACCGCACTCGGATGCGATTTACCCTGGCAGCATGCCAGCGCCAACGATGGGCTGGATCCATCGAGCGGCTTGATGACCAAAATGTCCTCATGATGACAGCGACCGCCGGTGTGGTGACCACCCATGCTCTGGCCGGTTGTCTCGTTTTTCACATTGTGTGAATAGCTCTGCAATTGGATCCAACCCAAATGATTCGCATCGGTTGCATCCCCCTCGATTCCTTCGATCTGCAAATACGCGTCAAAAGCCATTACAAGCTCCTTTAATTAGATGTGTGAATGCATAAAACGGTTATACTTAAAAAGGCACATGTCATTACCGGCATTCTCGTATGACAAACATTAGTTTTTCGAGACGGTCGAAACCAGGTGCAGGCTCATATTGATATCCTGCAACTGGTAATGCGGACGCAAGTGAAGGTCGGCCTCGTACGAGCCGGGCCTGCCCTCTACGGGTTTGACCGAGACACTGAACTCACGCAACGGTTTTTGGGCCTTAAGATTGACACCCGCCCCCGTCGGATCAGCCAAGGTATAATTCGAGAACCACTTGTTGAGGAACGCCTCCAAATCCGAGCCTTCCTGAAGCGTACCCAGCTTGTCCCGCAACATAACTTTCATATAATGCGCGAAACGCGAAACCGCCATCAGATAGGTTAAGTGCACCGACAGCTCCGCATTCGCCGATGCGTCGGGGTCATCATATACCTTGGGCTTTTGCGCCGAGTGGGTTTTGAAAAACACGGCATAGTTGGTGTCTTTGTAGTGACACAAGGGGATAAACCCGAGATTGTCCAGTTCTCCGTCGCGTCGATCGGTGATGGCGACTTCGGTAGGGACTTTGTAGGCGATTTCGCCCGTGTCGGTTTTGAACGTATGAAGCGGCAGGCCCTCGACCGTTCCACCGCCCTCGCGTCCGGTGATGTTGACACACCAGCCGTATTTGTTGAACGCGTCGGTCATGCGGGCGGCCAAGGTCCATGCGGCGTTACCCCATAAATACTTACCGTGATCACTGCCGTCCACACCCTCTTCATACGAGAATAGATCGACCTTGTCGGTTTTTTCTCCGTAAGGTAACCGCAACAGCGCTCGCGGCATGCACAATCCCACATAACGCGCATCTTCCCATTCACGAAATGCGTTCCAGCGGGCCATGTCCGGATTGAGCTTGGGATCAAAAATCTTTGCCAGATCTCGCGGGTCGCCAAGCTTTTCGAAACTATCCAACCCGAATGTTTCGGCCGAGGTCGAGGTGAGAAACGGCGCGTGCGACGCCGCGGCGATCCCCGACATGTGCTCAAGAATAGTCATGTCTTCGTTGTCGCGTACATTGAAATAGTAATCTCCCACGAGCGCGCCAAACGGTGCACCGCCCGCCGTACCGAACTCTTCTTCGTATATCTTCTTGAACATCGCGCTCTGGTCGAATTCTGAGGCGTTCTGCAAGTCCTTCAGAAGCTCTTTTTTCGGCACGTTAATGACCTTGAGCTTCAGCATCGAACTCGCATTGCTCTGGTCAACCAAATACTTGAGACCGCGCCACGTGGACTCAAGCTTCTGAAATTTTTCGTTATGCAGAATCTCGTCCATCTGCGCCGACAGCAACGCGTCGATCTGAGCGATGTTGGCATCGATCGCCTTGACGGCGTCTTCCGCCACGACTTCACCCTTCGTGATCGAATCGACGTACTCCTTGAGTTCGTGCTTCAGACGCTCCTGCGCATCCGGCTTTTTTTGACCGAGAATGCTCGACAACAAATCCTGTTCCTGCTCTACCGACTCGGCTCCTTCGGCGGCCATCCCTTGCTTTTCTTCCGCCATGCATACCCCACTTGCTTATGGTAACTGGTTACTTAATCTTTTTTTTAGCCCGGGCGCTGGAAGCGCCGCGCTACTCCTTGCGCGCTCTTCGTTGCGCGGTCCCGATCAGAATCGCTGTTGCGGCAACTTTGCTCAAACCCCGGCCTACTTTTTCCGAAGCTTCCGACAAAGCCATTCGCCTTACTTTTCTAATGGTAGTGTAAACCGGAAGGGCTTACTCAGCCGCCGGCTCACCCTCCGAATCACTATCGTCGCCCCCCAGCGAGGAACGGATCTTATCCCGGGTGTCGGCATTTTTCAGTATATCGTTCAGATGATCCTCAAGCTCGTCGTTGCCGTCCATCTTCTGCTTGAGCGACGCCAACCGGCGGCGCGCCTCCATGAGCTTGCGCAGAGGCTCCACCTTTTGAGCGACTCTTTCCGGATGAAAATCCTCGAGTGTTGAAAACTCGACATCCACGTTAAGACTCTTTCCCTCTTCGCCGCTGAGCTTGTCCGGGACCCTGCACGTGACCCGTGGTTTGCAGCTACTGAGGACATCGTTAAAATTGTCGGGATCGATATTCACGAATTTTCGATCCGTGATCTTGAGCGGGCGCCCTTTGGCGTCGGTCTGCTTGTTATCACCGCTCAGATCGGCAAGAATACCCATCATGAACGGCAACTCCTTTTTTTCGACGGAGTTGTAGGTTTCTACGTCGTAGTTGATCTGCACTTTCGGTGGGCGAACCCTATCCAGTTTCTTTTGTACACTTCCTGCCATCTTACCGGCTCCTTTCGTCTATCCGTGTGCTATTTCTTTTTCGGCACGAAAAATTCGGGATCATATAGGCATATACGATCATGAAAAAAGTCTACTTTGTCGGCCGGCGCCTTCTGCGGTCCGTAAAGCTTGAGGTAACCCTGATGGCCGACACGGTAGACACGGCTTAACAGTTGCCGATCTTCCCATTCAGCCAGTTCCTCGCCGTCCACCGTCCTCACCAGTTCTTCGATACCGGGGATGGCGATCCTTGCGAGATTATAGTCGACGCACAGCTCGGCGATATGCAAGCGCCAAATAAACCGTTCGCGGCCGGACCCCGCCTTGCGGGCTTGCTCATCAAGTATTCGCACCGCCCCGCTCAAATCTCCCTTGTTCGCGACCTCTCGCGCGCGATTCACCTCTTGGGTGAAGCTATCGGTTCCCGAGGCAACCGGAGCGTCCTGATTCGGTTCCAAGCGTGCGCTCTTGATACCGAGCAACCATTCCTTCGTTTCGGGACTCGCCGCCGGCGTCAGGTCGGGCAACTGCTCGTCCGGGACATTTTCCTTTTTCTTCAAGAAGCTGCTTGTCGCATCGCATATCGCATCGGCGACCCCCGCATAATTCAGCCCCTGCCGCCGGGCCGCTTCCACCGCAAACCGCTGTAAATCAAGCCATTTATGTCCGCCCGAGACAAAAGCACTTTCACTTTTTCGCAAAACATCTTTCCACTTTTTGCCCGAAACAAGCTGCGCAACTTCCATACGCTTTTCGGGCGACAAACATCCGTCCTCGCCCTTGAACGCCGGACTAAACCATCGACGCGCGCGGTTGACCAGGTAGCCGAGCGGATCACTCGGCGCGGCTTCCACCAAATACCAAGCCACCGTATCAAGTCGCGAGCAAGCGTCGTCGACACTCTGCGGTTCGACCGGTATTTTCGGCATCGATTGAAGCCGTTCTTGGTATTCCTTTTGTCGTGCGACCTCCTCGGCCCGCGCTTGTTCCTCTTGCAGTGCCGCCGAAAGCATGTTCTCTTTTTCGGCCGCCGCCGCGCTTTTGGCCGCATTGTCTTGGTCCAGATATACCTGATACTCCGCTTGTACCCGACGTTGATATATTTCCAATGCCTTGCGAAGTTCACCCAGGTTAGGCGCCTGATCATCAAATTTTTCGTAGGTAAACCTGTCGAGTTCATCGAGCGCGCTTATCATGGCGGCGAAAATCGAGTGTTCCCGTTCCGCCGTTTGCCGATCCCTGAACCCCGGCGCATACTCGTGCGCTTCGCCGTATTTGGCACGAAGTCGTGGTATGACAAGTTCTTCGAGCTTGGAAAGCTCATTCGCCCGCGCCTCGCAGTCATTGTCTTCGGCCTCCGGAAACACCCCCTCCCAGAACCGTGAAAGGAGACCGTTTATCAAAAGAAGACCGTCGGCAACCGCCGCAAAGCCGTGACTATCTATCCCCGCTTCGATCAGACGAACCGCAACGCCCAGGTCTTTGCCTCGTTCACGAAGAAGCTTCGTTGCCTTCTTGGCCGCTTCGCGGTACTGGGGGCGAAAATCAGCCTGACGTGCCCGGTTGACGACAAAGCTCAGAAGCTCATTGAACTCCCCCGTCACCCGAGCATTCTCGCCGGTGGGAGCGTTGTCGGAAATGGGCTCGAGCAATTCTTCGACCGGAATGGCAATTGGTGTGTATGCGTCACCTTTCGGCTCCGCCGCCCCCTCTTGTTCTTCCGTTGACGAAGGGACATCCTCCGCAATCAACTCGACAAAAGTTACGGCTTTATCGAGCCTGCCGACCGTCGCGGCGGCCGTCGGGTCACGCCTCAAAGCATCACGAGCCCTTTGAAGCGATTCCAAAGCGGCCTTTATGGATTCGTGTGGTGTTATTCCGTCGTTGTCGGACATTATGATAATACCTGTTTATAATTCAACCGACGATGGGCTCGACAACGTTGCCTTCGGGGTCCCGGCCTATCGAAAGCAACCGTCGCTCCGATAGGGCGAAACGGCACGAATGAATATATATGAGATGGAATGCGACAGGCAATAAAAAAATTAAGCGCTCGCTCGGCACCAAAAATTTATAACAGCCACTCAATGAAAACAAAGAAGATTTTTGCATATTGAGGGGCTATTTTCGTAACTAATCTGATTGTTTTTGCGAACTATATGTGGTGCCGGTACAGAGTTGGCCTCAAGATGGGGTGGTTGAGGCGACAACGTTGCACTCCAAGCAAACCAATAGTGTGACTTAGTGCAAGCGACATCACGGCCCGTATACCCGGTGGCCCGATAAGGTAGGCGCGCCATTTTCATTTAAAAAGCTTTTCTCTCGACTCAAAAGCCGCATCCAAAATGAGCCGCAACTCATGCTTCGCGTCCGCTCCGCCCATAAACGCTATCTTAAGATTGCAATCCTATACAAATTCGCCTCTTCGGGCTCCACCTCACCCGCCGTGAGGGGTCCCTTCTCCATTTCGCTTTGCGGGAGAGAAGAAAACATGGTCTCCATTTTATGGGTAAGAGAGGCAAGGGGTGAGGTCACGCGCGCGGAGAATTCAACGAAGAGACGGAACAAAGCTATTTGTCGGCCGATTCCGGCGCCATGAATGTTGCGTTCACCGCACGGATGGTCTTTGTTGAAGCCGCATCCGTTGACATGTGTGCAAGGCCCCATCCGATTGCTATGGCAACCACGGCCGCGATTGCGTATGCCCAACCGGGAATCGAATAGTTCATCCGTTTTTTGGCGGGCGCGGCTTTGGGCTCCGAACGCCTTGGTTTCGACTGGCGTCGCGTGCGGATAAGAACTTTTGCCAGATTACTTATAATCTTCTCGCGCTCCTCGGAGTTCTCAAGGTATTTGCCGTGAAATCCCAACGACAGACACATATAGAAAACTTCGAGCGCTTCGCAGGTTTCTTCGGGGTTGCGCAGGAGCATATTCAAGTCGCCGTAGAATTTTTCTCCCGCGACCGTGTCTCCATAGTATTCCAATTGGAGGGGATTGCCCAACCAGAAATTTTTGCAGGGCCCCTCGATGCCCAGCACGGACTCATCGACGAGCGCAACCAGCGCATATTTGATTGAATCAACGATGGTTGAATCCACTTTCATGGCCCGGCAATTTTGCTCGCATAGGTCGATATGATGTTTGAGAAGCTTGCGCAGGGCCTCGGGAGTGCCAACATCTTGCTCCTCCGACATCTTAATGACTATCGTGAAAACATCGGTGCAAAGCGTACCCAACGATACGGTGGCATCATCATTTTTGCTCAGATCGATATTGAGCGTCTGCGTTTTTACCACTCTTTCGAAATTACTGGTCATCGCGAGCGCCTTCCTATTTCGGTTTGACCGCCAACAGCTCTACTTGAAGTCCCGAATAAGTTGTCGGAAAGTAGAACGAGATGTTGTTGGATTTGACGATATCCTGCCAATGCGTTCCATCTTTGTTCAGCTTCAAATAGACGTAGTTCGCTTTATGGGCAAGATCAGGCGGAGGGGTATGAACCGGCGCCAAAGGCAAGCCCGGCATGGCGGTGACCGTGAGGCGTTGCATATTCTCGCGCGAAGAAAGCTTGATTACCCGCTTGGCCGTACTTATCAATTCTTCGTCGGAGGCATCCGCCGAAATTCCCAAATAAAGCTCCGCATCCGCAAGAAGCGAACCGTCGGTGACGTTGCACTCGAACATGGCCCGGCCGGATCTCTGAAGCGCAAGGTTGACACAGCGGGTAGAGTAGTCGGTACTGATAATTTTGCTCAAGCGCTCACGAAATGCGTCAAGGGCGGCAAAAATATTGCCGTGGTCATACCTGGGCAGCTTCGGGATTTCGCGGCCCGGTACGAATGTCTGCAGAGAGCCGGTCAACATAGTCAGCGCCGTATGTACTCGATACGGGTGCGTAAAGGAGCCAAGGTCTAAGGCTTCATCGATCAAAGGTACATACGTACAGATTGCATTAAGCAGCCCATAGGTCGTGAGTTCATCCGACGAAAATTCCGCGAAACCAACCGAGCCCTCTTTGCGTCCTTCACGGAGTTCGGCGCCTTTTAGATACAGCGAACGCCGCAAAGTGCTCATAACTTCCATGTACTTGGGGGAAGCACTGATTCTTAGCAGCGGGGGAATGTAATCTTCATCGAGTTCAAGTTTGCCGTCGCCGGTCCATTTAACCCGGGCAATACGAAGCAAAGAAAGACCGTCGAGCTTTTCACCTTCGAATCGAATTACGAAGTTGTGACCGCCGACTTCAATCTCTTCCTGCGCCCTGCCGAACACCTCATCGGTCACCATCATCGCTTGCGGATCGAACCTCGTATCCATTTGCGCCGTGCCGTCCGGTACCGACGCCTTGCCCTTCTGGATAATCGGCAGTCCCAGGTAAACATCCAGAGATGCTTGATCGTGACCTATATGGTCCTCGAGGGCGCGTGCGCCCGGGATCCCCTCTTGGGCCGGCATGGCAAAGGGCGTACCGTCGGGCATTAGTCCAACAGCCTTCTTCAGAACGAAACCGCCGCTTTTAAGCTCCTCTAGATCGACCACATATTCATAAAAACCGTAGCCGTACGGAGAAACCGCCGCGAAACTCTGCCGCATCAAATCGGTCAGGTAACGTTCCGCCTGCTGAAAATGCTGTGGAAGTACAAATAAGCCGTCTTTCCAGAGTACCTTTTTGACACCCATAGTTTAGATTATCCTCTTGTTGTTGAACCGACCCGCAACGGTCGCATCCGGGCCCCGCCGTGCCAATGCCCAACTGCTTTTGCGCACTCGCTCAGCCTATCGGTACATTGTGCGCGGACATGGAAACCATCAAAAAAATTCCGGTCGATCGGGCAAACCTTTACCGGCCGCCCACGACCGCGCGTTCCGGATGAGTCCGAAACCCTCGCCGGACCGCCGCTTCACCCGGGGACTCGTTTGAGAAGCCCTCCTGAATCAGAATTCGGCGCCGTCGGGCCTTCGGCGGTATTATACTCGAAGCAGTTTCGCCGCGCCCCAAAATCCGACTTCCCGAGATGGGCTCCAATATGCGGGTAATATATATTGTGGGCCTTAGCCGTTCCGGCTCCAAGAAAAATTTGATTTCGCGACGATGTCGGTACCCGAGCGTTTGCAAAGCTGAATCGAGCGGCATAGGATATCCCGGCCGCATGGAATGCGGAAACA
Organism: Chitinivibrionales bacterium; assembly: GCA_014729595.1. GTDB lineage: Bacteria > Fibrobacterota > Chitinivibrionia > Chitinivibrionales > WJMI01 > WJJU01. The sequence goes on along the minus strand of WJJU01000782.1, from coordinate 6,318 downwards.
TTGCGGCCTGACACGCTGCATTCGTCTAGTACCGACCTGTTTGCTCGGTCCGCTCGGTTCGGTCGCCTTACGCGGTTTGAGTGCTTCGCATCCGCTAAGCCGGGTCAGTGCCCAACATGTCCGCGGCGGCCCGAGCCGGCCGAGGAACTTAGGAAGTTGCTTCGAACGGTGCGGCCCGACATGAACGGTTAGCCGGCAGAGTGGCGCGCATGCAAGTTACAATCCCAAGGGATGTCCGCCTCGGGAAAAAAAAACGGAAGAATCGACAACATCATAATACGGGAGGTTTATTGTGCAGAGAGTTGCCCGCGGTTCACGACGGTCCGGGATAATTGCCGCAAGTATCGCGGTACTGCTTGTCACTTTGCATGGTTCATGCATTGCACAAGCCGGACGATTGACGGTGTTAAGCGATCCCAGCGGCGCCAAGGTATGGATCAACGACCAGTATGCCGGCCAAACACCTATTCAGGCGCGCCAATTACCGCCCGGTCATTACAGCCTACGAATCGTTGACCCGGTTCGTCAGATTACCAAACGCGAAGCCGTTAAAGTGACGGCGGACAGTACTTCGGTTGTCAGCCTTGCACTGCAAAAAGATTATGGGACGATTGTGGTTGAATCCGTTCCCACCGGTGCGGAAGTTTTTTTCACCACCAAGATCGGCACGACACCGCTCACCGACGATCAGATCGTTCCCGGCGCCTACAACGTGGAACTGCGCCATCCCAACCCTCGCTATCTTACCGAATATGTGGAAAATGTAGTTGTCCGTAAAAACGGCTCCGTCACCATCAGTAAGCAACTCAAAAAGCGCCGGCGCCTTGACGGAAAAGCGGTGGTCCGTCTCGGTTTGGGTCTTGTGTGCGCGGGGGGCGCGGTCATCGGCGGAGTCGGCGCGGCAAACGACAACACGGGCCAAACGATGTTCGGGTACATGCTTGGGGGCGCGGCCCTCGTGGGTCTCGAGATTGTGGCGTTTTTCTGAGATCGACGGCTCGGGGTTGGTGCGCATGCATTCGTGAGAACTATTGACATGCAAAGGCAACATTTACGGCACGAAAATACGATAAAGGAATTGATCGAAAAACAAAAGCGGAGCACCAAGAATTAACTGAAAACTTCAAAAGAAGAATTTAGATGCGGGCTTAGACTGTGTGTTGATAGGGAAGCGCGGCCTCCACTTGGACCAAAGCAATGAGTGAACCACATAACAACGCCAACGGCTCTACGGGACCGGAAGATGAGTGGGAGAAAACCATTTCGGTGCGGCGCCCCTCGGCTGATTCATCCCCTCAATCACCGGCAAACGAATCCTCGTCAGATCCGGCGGCATCACCCTATGCCGCCGCCGCCGCATTGCCCGGCGGTACCGCCGGAGAAGCGCTTGGTTCCGGCACTATTGTCTCTTTTCTGGGCGAAGGCGGGATGGCGAGGGTTTACAAGATATGGAATAAGGACCTCGAAGTTCACCGTGCGGTAAAGGTGCTTTTGCCTTCGGGCAAAAAGGAAATGACCGACCGCTTTCTTACCGAGGCAAAGATATCGGCGAAGTTCGATCATCCCAACATCGTGACCATATTCGGGCTCGGTATGTGGAAAGGGTGCCCCTATATCGAGATGGAACTGCTCGACGGTAGCCCGCTCGATAATTTACTCTACGAGAAAAAGCGTTTTCCTCCTCAGGTGTGCACGGCGATCGGCATTTTGGTGGCGCGAGCGCTCAGCTATGCCCATCTGCACAAGTTTATGCTCTACGGCAAAGAATACACGGGTATTGTACATCGTGATCTCAAACCGTCGAACATGATTGTTTCTCCTTTGGGAAGACTGACCCTGATGGATTTCGGGATTGCACGACCAATCGCCGGCGGCCTGCATACCACCGTCGGAAATGTGGTCGGTACACTTCCCTATCTTTCTCCCGAGCAGATCAATCTTGAGGATATCGACGGCCGAACCGATATATATGCGCTCGGCGCCATCCTCTATGAGTTCCTCTGCGGAAAGCGCGCATTTCCCGACGATAAACTTACCGATTTAATAAATAAAAAGGCCAAGGGAACATACACTCGATTTCGCGATATTCCCTTTACCGTCACCAAACCGTTGGCGCGAGTGATTGAGCGGGCGCTCGAGGTCAGGGCGGAAGATCGATTTCGTACCGCCGAAGAGATGGAAGACGCCCTTGAGCACATTCACGCTCGGCTCACCAACGAATCGCCCGAGACGGCTCTCAAAAACTTCATTCTTGACAAAGACTCCGGCCCCGCCGCCTTGTCGACCTTCCCCTCCGTACACGGAAACGTTTTCTCGCGGCGACGCTTGCCGATTTTTGGGACGGGAGCGGTGGTTCTCGCTCTCGCGGCGGTCGGCGTCGTGTTTTTGGCCCGGAAGCCTCAAAACCCGCCTTCTCGACCGTCCGATTCCCGGCCGCAAATTGAATCAGAATCGCTTTCCGCCAAGCTTGAATCCACGCCCTCGCCGCCCCCCGTGGACCTTCCGCCCGAACCGCCGGCGGAGCCTGAAAAGAAAACCATTCCCAAGGCGGTGAAGAAACGGCCCCTCGAACCGACCCCGAAAAGTACTCCAAGTCCGGTTCGCCGGCCCGCCGCCTCTTCTCGACGGGACGAAAAGCTTGACGCACTAAAGGAACGGTTAGGATGCGCGGATCTGATTTCCTGCGCCGAGAAAGCGACCGCCGAAGGTGAGCTTGACGACGCCGCCTACGTACTGAGTAAAATACCCGACGACGGCGAACAAAAAAGCCGCCTCACAATTCAATTGGCTACGCGATACCTCGAACGGGGCGGAAAAGAGGACCTGAAGGTGGCCGGCAAGCTTGTGGAAAGCACTCCCGGCCAAAGCAAGGCGAAAGTAAACCTTCAAATCACACTGGCCCGCCGGTTTCTTGACGCGCGAATGGTTGAACCGGCGCGTACGGTCGTCGGCGCCACACGGAGTGACGATCCACGGCTCGCGCTATGCAAGGCCCGGATCGACATTATCGACCGCAATTACGAAAAGGCCGCAATCATTCTCAATACCGCCATGAGCCATCCCGCCACCAAACACGACGCACTTTACTATTATTGCCTTGCTCGGGACGGTGTTTACGCACAAACCAATTCGGCTGAAGATCGGCGCAAAGCTCGTCAGGCCTGGGCAAAACTGCAACGGCAGTACTCTTCATCACCCCGAAGTGCGCGGTATAAAAGAGCGGTTCAGAGGTTGGAAGAGCTTTAACACCCGCCGGGCATTATCGCCGGAGCAGTCCTGGATGCTTCATCATGAATCGGCCCTAATCCCGACATGGCAAAAGTTCGTCGGTTTTCAAGCACGATCCGCCGTGTAAAAGGCTTACAGGGCCACTCGGGAGCGTCGACATTGGACACTGAGGGACTTCCCCGGAAGCCAAAATTCCGTTTGACCTATACCAAGAACTCCAAATTTAACCGCTGTTGGAATCCCGAAATAGATATTACCTTGGCCACAATTCCAAATAATTCAATTGCTTAAATACATGTCAAACCGAATTCTATGCAACGATGGGGTTAATTCAATCACTCAAGCAGATGCCAACCGAATTATTTTGCATCGAACGATTGACACCACCCACGTCCGAAACTTTAATTTTCGTTCATGGTAATCGGCACATCGTAAAAAGGATATTTTCGTGGCGAATAGCATCGTCCGGAATGTTTCATACGGTCATTTCAGCGCCACGGTTCATCTAAATGCACCGGTAGCGCGTTTTCCGGCCAATCCTATCCTTACCGCCGCCGACGTAAACCTCGCTCTTCGCGATCCCGCTCTTCAGGTGGTCACCGTTCACAATGCCGGTGTTACCCGACACAACGATGAAACGGTTATGCTGTTTCGTTCGCACCTTCGATGCGGCAAGAGCATTCTGGGAATCGCTCGTTCCTCAGACGGAGTCGGTGACTGGCGAATCGATCCACACCCGGCATTGTCGCCGGCAACCAAGAAAGACCATTTCGCCGGGGGGGTGGACTCGGCCGCTCAACAAGCGATGGAGGCCGGCGGAGTCGAAGATCCCAGGATCATGTATATGGGAGGGACCTACGCCGTTACCTATAATGCTTACGATGCGAAAATCAAGAATCGAGTCCGTGTTTGTTTGGCCGTCACCGAAGATTTTACGCATTTTGTAAGGTATGGTCCAATTCTCGAGCAAGACATGCGTAACGTTGTATTGTTTCCCGAAACATTTGGGGGTCGTTACGCCGGGCTTTTTCGTCCCAATGACGATATCCCCGGCGATACGGGTGGAACCTTTACGCAAATATGTATCGGCTACGCCGACGATTGGCGTGGGGATCGCTGGGAGATTAGCGAGCGCCCGATTATGCGAACCGGCATGGGGCCAAGTGCATTTTCCGACAAGATCGGTCCCGGAGCCCCGCCGTTTCGTACCGCTCAAGGCTGGCTCAATCTATTTCACGGGGTGCGTACCACCATGGACGGCAACCCATACGTACTCGGGGTCGCTCTTCATGACCTCCACGATCCTTCACGAGTTAAAATGTCAAGTATTCCCATTTTGTTTCCGACCGCGGCGGACTGCAGGGTTTCCGCGTCGGCCTACGTCCACGTGCCCGGCGTTGTGTTTACGTGTGGCGCTCTTTGCACCGACGACGGTACGGTGTTGGTTTACTATGGCGGCAATGATACGGTAATGAACATCGGATTCTCACATGTTGACGTTCTCGTTGCTTTGTGCGAGCGTTACGGTCAGGATCCTTATAGCGGAAGCTTGTTGTACACACTTGGTCACTGAGAGCGTCTCAAAAGCCCCACAGGAGGATCCCCTCATGATAACGCGATTAAGCGGCAATCCAATCATCGGTATCGAAGACGTCAAGCCGAGCAGGGATGATTACGAAGTTGTTTGCGCCTTCAATCCGGCGGCGGTGCGGTACGGTCATGAAACCATTCTCCTTTTGCGGATCGCGGAGCGGCCGAAGGCGAAAAACGACAATGAACGTATCGCACCCATCTTCGATCTCGAAAGCGGCACCCTCCGACACATACGCGTTACAACCGACGATCCGGATCTCGAAGATAGCGGCGATCCTCGGGGATTCCGCTACCGCGGCGGTAATTACCTCACGTCCATTTCGCACCTGAGAATCGCCCGGAGCAACGACGGTGAGCATTTTAGTATCGAAGACAGACCCGCCCTTTTTCCACGTGAGCCGTACGAGACATACGGGCTCGAAGACCCTCGAATTACGCCAATCGGTGGTGACTATTACATCGCGTACAAGGCGGTAAGCGAAACGGGTATATGCACGGCACTCGCAAAGACGCGGGATTTCAAGGATTTCGAACGGCTGGGTGTCATTTTCTGCCCGGAGAATCTCGATGTAGCTCTGTTTCCCGAAAAAATCGCCGATACATATTGGGCCCTCACCCGGCCGGTTCCGGGTTTTATCGGTCGGCGCGGCATTTGGCTCGCCGCCTCACCCGACCTTCTTCACTGGGGCAGACACCAGCCACTGATATTACCCCGGCCCGGGCTATTCGACGGCGCAAAGACCGGCGCGAGCTGCATACCCATCCGCACCGACGAGGGATGGCTCGAAATATATCACGGCGCCGACGACGACGACACTTATTGCCTGGGATTCGCGCTGCTTCACCCCGAAGATCCCCGGCGGGTACTGGGCCGATGCCAAGCACCGTTGATGACCCCGGAAGCCGCCTACGAAACGCAAGGATTCTATCCAAACGTGATCTTTGCTTGCGGCGCCGTCGTAGACGACAACGGGACCATTACCATTTATTACGGCGCCGCCGATACGGTAACGGCCGCCTCGCGGACTTCCATCGACACCTTGCTAAACGCGCTCGTATGAATACCCCGTCGTTGCATAAAAATTCGGGCTACATCTATCCGGTTGACATCCATTTATATGGTTGAATTATATGAACCTATGGGCATTTACGGCGCGGTGTTTTCCACCAATGTAAAGCTAAAGGTTGTCCCTCTCCCCGGCGTCGAATCCGCCCGGATATCACCGCCGTGGCGTCGAATTACCCGTTGGACCGTTGCGAGACCTATGCCGGTTCCAGGGTATTCCGACGAACCGTGAAGACGTTGAAACGGAGCAAAAACCTTATAAGCGGACGCCATGTCAAAACCTACCCCGTTGTCGGCAACATAGTAGATCTCGGTGCCGTTTTCGTATCGTACGCCGAATTCAATGCGTGCATTTAACTTTTGAGAACTGTATTTCCATGCATTGTCCAGAAGATTCTCCATCGCTATCCGTACCAACCTCGGATCGCACG
>WJJU01000781.1 GCA_014729595.1 Chitinivibrionales bacterium | reverse complement strand
TTGGCCAAGCGCCTCCGGCGTACGGTCCTCGATCGTTATGGTGGACGCCGGCACGTCGCCGTCCAAATGGGCGAGAAGCGTTCCTTTGTAAGCATTTTCGTTTATTTCCTCGAAGCTCTTGCCCGCCAAGTAGTTAAGACCGTCTCCATCCTTCTCAAATCGAGGAACCGCAACGCTTGAGCGTGTCTTGTTGACTATAATAAACGTCTCGAAAATGTTTCGTGTCCCCTCCTGCATCCACTGGCCCAATGAATGTAGATCCGTGGTATAGTCGGCGCCCACCGGGAAAATGCCGGTGAGATTTTTACCTTCGCTCTCTCCCGCCAACTGCTTCCACCACTCAACGATATAATGAAGCGAGGGGTTGAACGTTGCCAGCATTTCAATCATCTTACCGCGGCGGAACAGAATATTTCGTACGACCGCATAGCGTGCCGCCATGTTCTTTTCGAGCGCTTCGCCCCTACACGCCTCGACAATCTCCGCCGCACCCCGCAGTAACGCGCGAATGTCGATTCCCGCCACGGCTATAGGAAGGAGTCCAACCGGGGTCAACACCGAAAACCGACCGCCCACATCGGGAGGAATATCGAAGGTTGCGTACCCCTCTTCGGTCGCCAGCTCCCGCAAGGCTCCCTTTGCCGGATCCGTCGTTGCAATAATTCTTTTTGCGGCGCCCTCGCGACCATAGCGCTTCTCCATCCACTGTCGAAGCACTCGAAACGTGATTCCCGGCTCGGTGGTGGTGCCGCTTTTTGAAATAACATTCACCGCAACATTTTTATCTTCGATAAGTTCAAGCAAATCAGTAAGATAGTCGGAATTGACCTGGTGTCCGGCAAAAATAACCCTCGGTGAGCGTTGATCATCGAAGCTCTTGCCGAGAAACTCGATAGCCGCCCGACTTCCCAAGTACGAACCGCCGATACCGATCGACACCAACACATCCGCTTCGCTTCGCACTTCATGAGCTTTTTCGGCAATGCGGTCCACTTGCGCCGTGTCGACATGCTCCGGCAATCGAAGCCAACCGAGGAAATCACTCCCCAAACCCGTTTTTTCGGTGAGCGCTCTCTCCGCTGAGCCGACCGACGGACTATAACTTTCCATTTCCGAAGAAGTTATCCACTGTTCCAGGTAACGATGTTCGTAGCTGATCTTTTTCATGCGACAGCCTCCTCCCAAGGTCTGCAATCATTACATTTCGTTTGCCCGAGTCGAAACCGAATAGCGACTGTATTTACAAATCATTTTTTCTCATGCCGTATCTTGTTTGATTGGTCTCACTAGAGTATAGGTACAACCGCGCCCAAGCCCCTTAACTAATTGGCGAACAATGCATTTCGCTTTGCCGCGGCATACACCTCTTCCGACTTTTCATCACAGCTCATCGCCCCCATCCTCGCGCTCGCGAAGACTGGGCTTTGAGAGCGTCAGTAGAATCTTACCGTCCTTAAACATCGAGACCATACCGGTCGACTCAGAGATGGCTACCGCCAACGCATTGGTTGAAGCGGTTATGCCGGCGGCCGCCGCATGGCGCGCCCCCAGTCCGCTGGGTAATCCATCCCCGTCATCAGGCGGTCGAAGATAACTTCCCGCCGATAAAACGACGCCGTCACCGGTTATCACAAACGCGCCGTCGATTGCCGCAAACTCTTTAATTGTTTCCGCCAGCGCCGGATCGAGTATGCTTCGCTCGGTCTCCGAGTAGCCCCGGAACGGATTTATTATCAACTGACGAACATAGGCGTTGACCGAATTGGTATCGCCAATGACAAATATGGTGCCGGTCGGTCGCCCCTCGCGTCCCTCCAGCGCGATTTCGCCCGCCAAGCCCAATACACGTTCAAGCACCTCATGGCGAACATCCGGAGGAAGAATCGCCTGACGTGTGGTAAGAAACAACTCGTACTCCTTGGCGACATCCAGCGCAACCACCGTATCAAATACCCCGGAGCCACCATTTCCCGAGACGCATATTACCTTATCGCTTTTCTTTATCAGCTTGCGCGATAAAGCAAGCAGTATTCCAATCTTGACCTGGCCCGTTCGACTTGTAGAGAAGGGTGGAGCCTGAACCAACGCCGAAAATCGCTTGTCGTCGGGTTCAAACCTCGTCTTGTCACTCGTTACCACGACCACCCTTTCCTTCGGCGGCAACAGCTCGAGAAACTTGTCGTCGGTCATGGCGTCGGCAAAAATAACAACACTGGCCGCTTTCATCTCTCGGCTCAGGCTCAGGGCGGAAGCAAGGATGGGGCTTTGCATCCTTCGTGCTTTTCGCGTGTTCTCTCGCTCCCCGCCACGCGCAAGAAGCGCGGAAAGATCCGTTACCTCTTCCGGCGCAAGAAGCGCCTCTCTGACATTCTTCGACTTAAAGCTGTTGGCGATTTCGGACAGCAGCTCGATTGGGGTTCGGCCCAGGTTTTCGTTGATAATCACCAGTACCACGACATGGGCTCGCGCCCCGCGAGCCGCATCGTATGCAATCCCCGTGAGGCTTCGGCCCACCGCGATCGCATAATCGTCCTTGATTTGGGCGCGAGTCTGGGGAATGGCGATACCTTGGCCGATAAAAGTCGAAGCCGCTTCCTCACGGCGAAGCATCTCGTCGATAATCGGCTTCTGTTTGCGAATGTTCAGAGTGCGGCACAAATTCTGCGCCAACTCCTTGAGTGACTGTACCTTGTCTTCTGCGGGAAGGTCGACGACCTTGTCCAATTTGATGTATTTACGAAATGCCATGCAGTATCCTTCTATTCGGAATCGATCGCAGCAGCATAATACTGAATAACCGATGATTTGCGGACGGAGAGCGTACGGTTGCGATACCAGATCGCCCCCATGTAACCGCACTGCCGAATGCCGTTTTCAACTATCTCGCGGTCACTTAATTCCTTGATTGATTTGAGGTTACGATTTTTTTTCGCGAGCTGATCGATAATTGGACGTACGCCGCGCATGACCTCTTTGACTGATTGCCGCGGACGCTCGTTCAGAACGGCCGACAGCACATGGACCGGCAAAATGCGGTATAACTCCAAGAATTTCCGCCGAATTACCTGCCCCGCTTCCAACATCGAACGCCGATGAGCGGAAAATTCATCACGAGCCGAAGGGTTATAATTGGCATCAAGGTCGACTACGTCACCAACCGCCATCGGCTCCGCATAGTCCACGAAAACTTCTCCATAGCGCAGGCCGACCCTTTTTTTTAGTAAGAATTTCGAGAATGCAAGAAGATCGGCGCCGAAATAGTAGACATTGCCGCGGACGCGCTGAAGAAAATTGTCGCGGGAACGACGAATGTCCTTGCCCTTCTGAAGCATGTCGAAATAGAGTAGCTCCGGAAGTCGCTCGTACGATATGGCGACCGGCCAAAAAACATGTTGCTTTTCGCGACTATGCGCCTGCGCAAGAATGTGGGCCGCAAGCATTCCATTGCGCACTTCCAGCATATTGCCCTTATAACTTCGCCCCGCTTCCGGGAAAACAATAATACTGTCGCCGTCTTCGATCATTTCAACAACTTGGCTGCAAAGCTCGCGTATGTAGGTCCTGGAACGAGCACGATCGCGACTAACCGGGAATGCGCCGAATCCCCGAAAACGACTCCCAATATAGGGCAATTCGGTAAGGTTGTCACCCGCCGCGAAGCGCATGTTCCGTACACCCGTTTCATGCGCCAACCAACCGAGGATAAAGTAGTCAACTTGGCTCCGATGGGTGCATACGACCATAGTAGGTTTTTTGCCCATCTGATCATGATCCAACGGGGGACCATCGATATTTACGTTGGAAAAGGCTTTGGTAAGGAATGCATTCACCCCGTCCGCCACCCTGAAGAGTTCCCGCTGATAGTATTTCATGGCCCCGGAAGCTTCGCTGTCCTTCGTCACCCCCCGAACTTCCCCTTTCATACTACTTGAGATCATTCAATCGCCTCTTTAGGCAAAGTTCATCAAAAAATGGCCATGGCGCGAGAAACGAATGTTTCGGCCGCGGACCATTAATAATAAGAAATCAGTGCTGCTAAAAATAGGATGTGTGAGCGTCGAGAAGGGAATTTTGGGATTTCGGTACAACTCGTCGTTGCGGCGTCGATTTGTTTTCGTGGTCGCGATACACGAATTCTTGTTTCTACGACAGAAATTAGATTCCTAAAGAAGGAAAATCAACCTGAGCAAGACAGCGACAAGTATAAGAGCAGCATAACCACCCTTTCGGCAATTTTTGCATAATGCGGGCATTTTGCCTGCCCCAATCGTGCCTGATCATCAGATTCACCTAAAAGCACAAGCCATTCCTTCTTTTGCGCCGTTTAAGCATAAAATTAGCTAATGTCCTGCTAATAAATAACTTATGAGAATGCTATTATTTCATTTGTCGCCTAATCACCACATTCACCCACCTTTGGCACACGAGTTGATAATAGATTGAATTGGAGAGATGTGCTACGCCACTGCCAAGTGGCGAATGTGTGTGATGATGGGGTGGCGGAAGGAGTGTCGCCAGGCATTCCTTCCGTTTTTTTATTCCCCGGCCCTTGGTTGTCCCGAGCTTTGCGGATCAGTTCAAGCCGTTATGTCCCTTTGGTGATGAGTGCGGTTCGTCGTGACTCCTTTCCCTTTCCTATCCGTCGCCTCGCAATCAGTGCGTAGTTACTATGCGAGCGGGGAAACGGGACACTTTCGCCCATTGTTGCAAAAAAGCCGGTTGCCATTTATTGAAGTAATCGAATTATCATGCTAAACGGGTTTTTACCCTCCGGGAAAGCCTCTCGGCATCCAATCGCAACGCTTGCGCGGGAGCCCATTCGTCCCTCATCGGGCAATGCCGCATTCATCGAAATTTCGCTCGCCGATATCGCAGACAACGCGCTCATCGTAACGATAAAGGGCGGCGCGCGGACATGGAATATCACAACCGTTCGCCGGCCTTGGTATTCATGCCATGAAGGGGGCGACCCGTAGTGTGGGTTCGTCTCTTTGAATGAATGGCACATTTTCTGCTGAATTTTCAGGTATGAATAGCGGAAATCCCTTTTCAAGGCTGCGTGACCCCGATCCTACAGCCGTGCCCCATGCCGTGTCTCCGCCGGACTCCCTTTCTGAAGAAGCATTTGACCGGCTGACCCGACTTGCGGCGCGCTCGCTGACCGCTCCCACTGCCTTCATTTCTATGATTGATGACGGTCGTCAGTACCTGAAAAGCGGTTTCGGCCTTTCCGAGCTGTGGGAAACGGGGCGTGAGCCTCCGCTTTCGCACACATTCCAGCTCATTGACAAGCATAACCCCTCCCCCCTTGCTTTCAATGATATCCGAAATCATCCTCAACTAAATCATGAGCCGGAAATAGATGTCTTGCACGCCGTCGCCTTCCTCAGCATGCCTCTGGTGACCGCCGACGGTCATGTGATAGGGACACTTGGCGTTATGGATTCAAAGCCGCGCCAATGGCGCTATGATGAAATCGAGATTATTCGCGACCTTGCCGAGGCCGCAATCACGGAAATTCGGCTGCGATCCGAGATTGAGGGACGAAAACAAACGGAGCACAAGCTGCGCGAAATCACTCAACGATACGAACTCGTGACAAGGGGTGCCGAAGCAGGTATTTGGGATTGGAACATTGCGGAGAACAAGGTCATGCTCTCACCGCAATGGAAAGCTATGCGAGGATTCGAAGAACACGAGATCGATGAAACGCAGCAGTGGTTCACCGGAACTCATCCAAGCGATGTACAGAGAATCCAAGAGGCTTTGCAAGCGCACTTTGAAGGCAAAACCTCGGTTTTCAATGAAGAATACCGCGTTCGCCGTAAAGACGGATCCTACATGTGGATTGCGGATCGGGGTGTCGCCATACGCGATGATCATGGCCGGCCGGTACGTATGGCCGGTTCGGAAATCGACATCACCCCGAGGAAGCGGGCGGAAGAGGCTCTTCGGGAAAGCAAAGACCGTTTGTTTGTCCTGCTCAACTCGATTGCCGATGCTGTCATAGCAACCGATACCGAAGGCATCGTCGTACTTATGAACCCGGCGGCGGAGCGGCTTACGGGGTGGGATGAGGCGGAAGCGAAAGGGATGCCGCTTACCGATGTATTCAGGATAATGAATAGTGAAACCGGCACTACCGTAGCTAGTCCGGTAACGAAGGTGCTTGCAACCGGAACCGTAGTGGGTCTTGCCAATCATACCTCGCTCATTTCGCGAAACGGGGAGCTTGTGCAGATAGCGGATTCGGGCGCGCCGATTCGCAATACGCAAGGAGAAATAGCGGGAGTTGTTCTCGTGTTTCGGGATTGCACCGAACAGTACCGCTTGGAGGTGGAACTCAGAGAAAACGAGGCGAAGTTCCGTACCCTTTTCGAGCAATCCGGCGATGGAATTCTTCTGGTGAGGGACACGATTTTTGATTGCAACGACGGCGCCGCGCAAATACTGCAATGCTCCAAGAAAGATCTAATCGGTAAAACACCCGCTGATCTATCGCCGCCATTGCAGTACCGCAATAGAGATACACTGGAGCGCCAATACGCCATCTGGGCCAAAGCGTTTGCCGGTGAGCCACAACGTTTTGCTTGGCAATGCCTTCGCGCCGATGGAGAGATAATCGAACTTGACGTGCAACTAAAAGCGATCGAAGTGGGCGGTGCGCCGGCTTTAATGGCCACCGGTCGCGACATAACGGAACGAGTTCGCGTCGAAAAAAGACTCAGCGAAAGCGAGGAGCGTTTCCGCTTGGCCCAACGCCTTGCGGGGACCGGATCATGGGAGTGGAATATTGCTGAGGATACGGTCTTTTGGTCCGAAGAGATTCTTCATATTTTTGGCCTCACCCCCGACCAGTTTAGTGGAAAAATGGAGGATGTTGCCGCGCGAATTCATCCCGATGATTTCGATCGCTGGCGAAAAAATGTTCATGCTTGCATAGGGGGCTCCCAGGAGCATAAGCTTGATTTCCGCATTATAAAACCCGACGGGGCCGTTCGGTGGATCGCGGTATTCGGTGATGCGCAGCGAGATATAAACGGAAAAGCGATTCGGCTTCTGGGTGTGGTAATGGACATAACCGAGCGAAAGCGAACCGAGCAAGCGCTTATGAGTGCCAAAGAATATGCCGAAAATGTAATCGAAACATCCAATGCCATAGTCATTGGGTTGGACATAAAGGGCAACATTACCATTTTCAATGGGGCCGCCGAAAAAACCACGGGATATTCCAAGGAGGAAGTCAAGGGGCGCAATTGGTTCGAAACTATTGTGCCGAAGGAACGATTCCCCCAGGTATGGGGTGAGTTTAAAAGGCTGTCCGCATCCGGCCTCGCGAAGCATTACGAAAACCCAATCATCACCAAAAACGGGGAGAAGCGCTATGTCGCTTGGCAAAACAGCGTTATCTACGATCAAAACACACCTATAGGCACCATTTCTTTCGGATTGGACACTACCGAACAAAAGGAGGCTGCCGACCGACTGAAACGTTCTTTGCGAGAAAAAGAAACTTTGCTGCAAGAGATATATCACCGAACAAAAAACAACATGCAGGTAATTTCTTCTTTCCTGGAGCTGCAATCAGCCGGCTCAGATTGTCCCGATGTGCACCGCATTATTCACGACAGCATTACCCGCATACGGGCGATGGCGCTGGCACACGAAAAATTATACAAAAGCAAAAGTCTTTCGCATATTGGTATGAAAGAGTACCTCACCACTTTGGCTCGCTTGCCGGCCGAGGGAGGTGGTGGTACTCCCGAACGGATACATTTGCAATTCGACATCGAAGATATTCAAGCGCTTATCGATATAGCCATTCCTTGCGGATTGATCGTTAACGAATTGGTTACCAACGCCTATAAGCATGCCTTTGCGGGTGGGCGCCGAGGAACGATAACATTGAGTCTGCACCGAAGCGATACGCACCAGCTTACTCTTATCGTTGACGATAATGGTATTGGGT
>WJJU01000780.1 GCA_014729595.1 Chitinivibrionales bacterium | reverse complement strand
TGGATGCACAAGATAGTAGACTAAGCATCCGATCGTCGCGAAAAACGCATAGCTTAACCAGCAGAAGCCCAGGAATGTGCCCTTTGTCCAGGCGGCTCGCCAGGCGGATTCCGTTACCTTTCGGGGCTCCTCTGGTTTAGCGGGAGGATCGTGCTCCACGGCCGTCGGGCGTGTTCTCGTTTGCGCGGGCGCTCGGACCTCCGTTTCTTGTAATTCCATCACCGGGTTCCGTTTCAGCTTATGTTCTCGACCGTTTTTACCTCTGGAATGTGTTCTTTCAATAGACGTTCAACACCCATCTTTAAAGTCATCGCCGCTCCCGGGCATCCGCGGCATGCTCCCTGAAGGCGCACTTTTACAGTGCCGTCGTCGGTAACGTCGAGCAACTCGATATCACCGCCGTCCGCTTGAAGATTGGGACGAATACGATCGATCAGTATGGAGACTTTTTCTTTCGTAGTTTGTTCTTCCGGTTGCATAATACATGCTCCTTGCCGGTTCAGGGTATTGGAGTACTTGCGAGGAAACAGCGGATGACACTCATCCCAATAGCCTCTAAGTATATAAAATGGCGTGCCAAAAAGGGGAGTAAATTGGTGAAAACAACCTACTCTCGGAATTTACCCCTCTTCCACCGGCCCCAAGCGCTCATTTGGGGCGTTGAAATGCACTTGTCTTCTTCCTTCTTTCGCCTGATCATGGAGCATGTCCGGTCCAGACCGCCTTGAATTAACCATGCCTCATTTTTTTTTTGCTAAAGTATTCCGCCGCGCTGCCGATACTAGAATTGCGGGTAAGTGCAATCGAATAGTTTGGTGCGGAAGGATAAAAAAAAGAGGAGCAAGAAAATGGTATTCCTGCCCCTCCTATCGGAGAAAAACCGCACAGTAGAGAAGCGGCACACTACCTACTGTCTTTAATTATATCGGTTGATAGAGAAAAATCTTGAGGTTATTTGTATGAAAATCGGAGCGATACAGGCTCACGGCCCACAAACCGGAAAAATCGCACGCCGAAAGAAATCGGGGGCGAAGCCCGGCCGCACGGCCGGCCCGCCTCGGGACACCTTTGAATCTTCGGCAGACGCCGAACTCACCGCAAAGCTCGCAAAGATAAAACAGCGAGTTAAGGCTGGCTTTTATGGTTCCAAGGAAGTCACCGAGGATTTAAGCGACTCATTCGCCAAAGTATTCGACAAACTCGTGTGATTTCTTCCCTTCCCTCGTTTTCATATTCCGAATTAGCGAAACATTTCCGGTAACCACTCCCCAACGGCACCCGTTCCATTACCTGGATCGAAGCACATATAAAGCCTCCGGCGATCGGGCATTTTTTCACATCCCCAACATCTAGTATTTTAGTTCTCTCCATTACCAACCGAACTTGCTCTTCGATTGGGAAAAGAAAGTGATGAAAAAAACGGCCCCGAAGAAGCTGTTACGAGTACTGCGTATTCTCCAAGTAGTAGTGGGAGTTGTTTTGCTGCTCGTGATGGCTCGTGCTATGAAGCTCCTCCATATCCTGCTCCATGAGGAGGGCGGCTTTTAATGATATTCTCGGTTCTGCTCAATCCCGCCGTTGATGTCATTTACGAGCTTCCCGAACTGGTGCCCGGCTCGACCATGACGGATACTCCTTCGGTAATTCATCCTGCCGGAAAGGGCATTAATGTTGCTAAGGCGGTGAGAACACTCGGTGAAGAGGTGTGTGTCGTAGGTTTGATCCCCGGCCATGATCAGGGGCGATTTCGACAATATCTCGAATATCGGCGGATTGGTGCCGAATTTTTCCGAGTTGGTGGCAGTGCGAGGGTGAATGTAACCATCGCGGAACAAGAAAACGGTCAGGTTACGCATGTGAGCAGCATTGGGCCGGCACTTTCCACTCGTGTGCAGGAGGAATTCTTTGCTTTTGCCGAATCAAAAATGCGGGCGGGAGATCTATGGGTGTTGTCGGGAAGCTTGCCCGCCGGATTCGAAGGCAATGCGTATCGCAAGCTCATTGAGCGGCTGGGTGAGCATGGCGCAACGGTCATGCTGGACAGTCGCGGCAAGGGCTTGCGCCTGGGGCTTCGCGCACGACCGGCTATGGTGAAGCCTAATCATACGGAACTCGAAGCATACTTCGGAGAGCCGATTGAGGGGGTACGGCACATTGCGCTGAAGGCCAAAAGATTGTCGGACATGGGGATCGAATATGTTTTTGTATCTTTGGGCTCGGATGGAATGATCGCGGTGCACGACAATGACTGTCTGCTTTGTTCTTCGCCGCCCATTGAGGCGGTCGATACGGTTGGGTGTGGTGATGCGTTGGTGGCGGGTGTAGTGGTGGGTTACCGTCGTAAGTTTTCCTTTGCGGAAACATGCCGAATGGCAATCGCCTGCGGTGCGTCGAACGCCATGCATCCGGGACCGGGAAATGTCTCGCTTGATGAAGTGTGGCGGCTTATGGAAGATGTGCGGGTAGAGGCGATATAACGGGGGGGAGCCGATGAAAAAACGAATACTGGTAACGGGAGGTGCGGGTTTTCTGGGTTCGCATTTGTGCGGGCGCCTCGTGGCGCAGGGCCATGATGTACTTTGCCTCGACAACTATTTCACCGGTCGGAAGCGTAATGTCGAGCACCTAATGGATTATAAGAATTTCGAGCTTATGCGTCACGACATTACCTTTCCGGTTTTCGTGGAAGTAGACCAAATCTACAATCTCGCATGCCCCGCCTCGCCTGTTCATTACCAATACAATGCGGTAAAAACAATCAAAACCAGTGTCATGGGCGCCATTAATGTTTTAGGTTTGGCCAAGCGCGTAAAAGCACGTGTGCTTCAGGCGTCCACGTCGGAGATATACGGCGATCCGTACGTTCATCCGCAAAAAGAGGATTATTGGGGCAATGTTAACCCGATTGGGAGACGCTCATGCTACGATGAGGGCAAGCGGGTGGCGGAGACGCTGTTTTTCGACTATCATCGTATGAACGGTGTTGATATCAGGGTTATCAGAATATTCAACACCTATGGACCGCGAATGCACGAAAACGATGGGCGAGTTGTGTCCAATTTTATTGTTCAGGCTCTCAAAGGCGAGGATATCACCATTTATGGTGACGGATCCCAGACTCGTTCATTCTGCTATGTCGACGATCTTATCGAAGGCATGGTGCGTATGATGAATACCGACGGGTTTGTGGGACCGGTCAATCTTGGTAACCCCGCCGAATTTTCTATACGGCAACTTGCGGAGGAGGTGCTTTCCTTGGTTGGCGGATCGTCAAAATTGGTTTTCGGCGATTTGCCGTCCGATGATCCGCGCCAACGCCAACCCGATATTACCCTGGCGCGTGAGCGCTTGGGGTGGGGTCCGACCGTTGAGTTGACCGAGGGGCTTCGTAAGACAATCGAGTACTTTAAAAGCGAGTCGGCTACGGATTAGTATTTGTTATGGAGGAGCTGTGACGGAAAGATACGATGCGCAATCGATAGAGTCTAAATGGCGGGAGCGCTGGGAGGCGCACGGGTGTTATCGTGCCGAGGATAATTCACCAAAGCCAAAGTATTACGTTTTGGTTGAATTCCCGTATCCCTCGGGTGAGGGACTTCATGTCGGTCACCCACGAAGCTATACCGCGCTCGACGTGGTCGCGCGCAAACGGCGGATGGAAGGCTATAATGTCTTGTACCCTATGGGGTGGGATGCATTTGGGTTGCCGACCGAAAATTTTGCGATAAAGACCGGCATGCATCCGCGAGTCGTTACTGAGCGCAACGTAAACCGATTCCGTCAACAGCTCAAGCGCATGGGCTTTTCGTTTGATTGGTCTCGTGAGGTTGATACGACGGATCCGCGCTATTACAAGTGGACACAGTGGATTTTTCTCAAATTGTGGGAAAAGGGACTGGCCTACAAGACGGAGATGCCCATAAATTGGTGCACATCCTGCGCGATCGGCTTGGCGAATGAGGAGGTCGTCGGCGGGGCCTGTGAACGCTGTGGGGGCGAAGTGGTGCGGAAAGTGAAAAGCCAGTGGATGTTGCGGATTACCAAGTATGCCGAGCGGCTTCTTGCTGATTTGGGCACGGTGGATTATCTGGACAAAATAAAAAACCAGCAAGCGAACTGGATCGGCCGCTCCCGGGGGGCGGAAGTCGATTTTCCGGTAATAACGGCGGGCGGTGACGAACATACAATGCGCATATTTACGACAAGGCCCGATACCCTTTTCGGGGTTACCTATATGGTCCTAGCGCCCGAACATCACATGGTGGCCGAGTTGCTTCCGAAATGCGAAAATGCCCCCGAAGTGCGGGAGTATGTCGAGGCGGCGTCACGCAAATCAGATTTTGAGCGTACCGAGGTTGTCAAAGAGGTGAGCGGGGTTCCGCTTAAAGGTGTGTCGGCGGTGAATCCGGCAACGCAAAAGAATGTACCGGTATGGGTTGCCGACTATGTCTTGATCTCCTACGGCACCGGCGCCATCATGGCGGTACCCGGTCACGATGAGCGCGATTGGCGTTTTGCAAAAACATACAACCTGCCGATAGTCGAGGTTATCGCCGGCGGGGACGTAAGCAAAGAGGCGTTTACGGAAATTGAGAAGGGCACATTGGTAAATTCCGGACCTCTGAATGGTATGGCTCCGTCGCTAGCGATTGAAAAAATGACGCGCATTGTCGAAGACGAAGGTTACGGACGCGCTTCCGTGCAGTATCGTTTGCGTGATTGGGTCTTCAGTCGCCAGCATTATTGGGGAGAACCCATCCCCATGGTAGACTGTCCTTCATGTGGGTGGGTACCTTTGCCCGAGTCGGCCTTGCCGTTGGTATTGCCGCAGGTAGAGCGGTACAAGCCTACCGATACGGGGGAGTCGCCGCTTGCGGCCATCACCGACTGGGTCAACACAACATGCCCGAAATGCAAAGGGCCGGCCAAACGTGAAACGGACACCATGCCCAACTGGGCGGGTTCGAGTTGGTATTTTTTGCGCTATGTTGATCCGCATAATGACGAGGCGCTCGCCGATCCGAAGAAACTTGACTACTGGACGCCGGTGGATTGGTATAACGGTGGAATGGAACACACCACACTCCACCTGCTCTACTCCCGTTTTTGGCACAAATTCCTGTACGACATAGGCGTCGTTCCGACCCCCGAGCCCTATACGAAACGGACCTCACACGGACTGATTTTGGGTGAAAACGGCGAAAAGATGTCAAAATCACGCGGTAATGTGGTGAACCCCGACGAAATGGTCGACAAATACGGAGCCGACGCATTTCGATTGTACGAAATGTTTATGGGCGCTTTCGATCAGCCCATTCCTTGGAGTACGCAGGGTTTGAACGGCATGAACCGTTTCTTGCACCGGGTGTGGGAACTGCAAGACAAAGTCGACGCCAACGCTTCCGAGGACGCGGAGATTACGCATCTTGTTCACCTGTCAACCCGTAAAGTGACCGAAGATATTGAAGCCACAAAATTTAATACGGCGGTAGCGCAGCTTATGACATTGTCCAATGCGCTGGGACGGCTTGAAAAGGTGCGGGTTGAGGATTTTGATGCATTTGTTTTGCTTCTGTCTCCGTTTGCGCCGCATATCGCCGAAGAACTCCGGGAACGAACGGGACACAAGGATTTGGTCGCGGAGTGCACGTGGCCCACGTGGGATGAGAGCAAGCTGAAGCTAGATACCGTCACCATCGTAGTTCAGGTAAACGGGAAACTTCGCGCGAATTTTACCGCGTCGGCGGAGGCCGCGAAAGAAAGCCTCGAGGAAGCCGCGCTCGGGCATCAACGGGTCAAACCGTTTATCGAGGGTAAAACCGTACGTAAAGTAATCGTAGTGCCGGGGAAACTCGTGAACATTGTAGCCGCCTGAACTTCGACGTCGCAAAATTACGCCTCGTAATGCAAGCGCGGGGCGGGTGAATCAAACGCGAATACAAGTTACGTGAAGGGGTTGTTTGTTGCCGAACATGTTTTTGCGCAATGGCGGGGATTAATTGGCGAAGTGGGAGGGCGATATGGCCGGACCGGAGATCATTATTGCAACGTCGAATGAAGGAAAAGTTCGAGAGATTCGGCAAATTTGCGCGGACTTGACCGTGGCCCCGACATCACTCAAAGATCATTGGCGGCCGGTACCCGATATTCCCGAAACGGGAGAAACGTTTCTGGAAAATGCGCGAATCAAGGCTGAATGGGTTTGGGAAAGACGTGCGACGTGGGTGTTGGCCGATGATTCGGGGTTGGAAATCGATTCGCTGGGAGGCAAGCCCGGGGTATGGAGTTCCCGCTATGCGGGGGAGCATGCCCACGACCGTGAGAATATAGCCAAGGTACTCGAGGAGCTGAAAGGGGTACCCCCGGAAAAGCGGACGGCACGATTCAAATGCGTGATGGTATTATTGAGTCCGAGCGGAGAGGCGAGCACCGCCGAAGGTGTCTGTGAGGGACGGATTTTGTCCGAACCTCGCGGGGAAGGAGGTTTTGGATATGATCCGATCTTTGTCCCCGAGGGTTACACCGGGTCGTTCGCCGAACTTGACGCCGATACAAAGAATGGAATCAGTCATCGCGGACGCGCGCTGGAATCATTGAAGGGGCGGCTTCATGAATTATTCGATTGATTCCTTCTCGGGCCTCGGGCATCGAATTCTTGTGGTTGATGATGAACCGGATTTGACCGACGTGATAGGGGCGTTTCTGGAAGAAAAAGGCTTTGAGGTGACCGTGGCGGGAAGCGGGCGTGACGCACGGGTACGAATGGAGCGGCGTGCGACCGATTTGGTGCTGTTGGACGTGATCCTACCCGATGAAAGCGGAGTTGAGATTGCACGTTGGATAAAGCAGGAACGCTGTCGCGATTCATTCGTCCCGGTAATCATGATCTCCGCTCTTCACAGCGATACCGACAAGGTGTCCGGCTTGCAGTATGCCGACGATTATGTAACCAAGCCTTTTTCGTTGGCGGAATTGCTTGCTCGGGTGCGGTCGATGTTGCGGATCAGGTGTTTGCAGGAGGAACTTCGGATTTCGAAAGCCCGCTATCAACGTCTTTACGAAAACGTACCGGAGATGTGTGTGTCGCTTGATGCCGAGCGACGGATTACCGACTGCAATGTCGAACTGTGTCGGCTATGCCAAAGGCCCAAGGAGCAGATTGTAGGAAACTCTTTCGATGAGTTTGTGTATCGGGAGGATCGAGGGTATCTCACCCGATTCCTTGATTCGCTTGTGTTGGGAAAGCGGTTAAGCGAAAAGCCTTTGATTCACGTGAGTTGCGACAACATGCGGGAGCCCCTTTTAGTAAGCCTTCATGTGTCCTATATCGCCGATGGTGATGTCGGGCTGGCGTTTATCTTGACGATGCTCGATGAGACCCGGCGAGTGCGGCTCGAGGAAGAGCAACGGGACGCCAGACGTCAACTGTACCGTTCAGCTCGCCTGGCCTCGATCGGTACCCTGGCTTCCGGCGTCGCCCACGAGATGAACAATCCTCTTGCGGCCGTACTCGGCTTTTCCGATGCGCTTTTGGACCGGTTCAAAAACGGTGAGCGGGTGCAACGTGAAGAATTGCTGCAATATTTGGAGGTGATCAATTCCGAAACGATCCGTTGTCGGGACATAGTCGACAGCTTGTCAAAATTCGCGAGGGATCAGGAGCCGCGGATCGCCGATATCCCATTTACCGAGTGTCTCCACTCGGCCATCCAGCTCATAAGTGCTCGCGCCCGAAAGAACAACATTCAGTTGGTTCATAGAGAGCGGCACGAAGTGATGATACGGGCCGATGCGCAGAAGATACAGCAGGTTTTGGTCAATATATTCTCGAATTCGATTGATTTTTGCGAACCCGGCTGTGTGATCACGGTTACGGTTCAGGATCGCGGTGTAGGGCCCGACTATGCCGAGGTGGTGATCGAGGACGACGGTCCGGGGATCCCGCCCGAGGTGCTCCCCAAGGTGTTTGACCCATTTTTTACAACAAAGAAAGTCGGCGAGGGGGTGGGACTCGGGTTGTCGATTTGTCACAAGCTCATGGAAGATTGTGAAGGTACCATCGACATCACCGGTTCCGCACGGGCGGGAACGCGGGTCGTTCTGGAGATTCCGAAGGCACGCTAGGAGGTTGCTGTGAGCAAAAAAGGACGCATACTGGTTGCAGACGACGAAGCATCACTGCGACTTCTTTTGAGTAAAGAACTATCGCGCGTGGGATATTCCGTGGACGTCGTGGGTGACGGTGAAGAAGCGTTGGGAAGAATGCGGGATGATTCCTATCAGGTGATTCTTCTCGACATGGTTATGCCGGGCCGGGACGGGATCGAGGTGTTGCGGGCGTCGCAGAAAGAAAATATTCCATCGGAGGTAATAATACTCACCGGCAATGCGACGGTCGAAAGTGCAATCGAGTGTATGAAACTAGGTGCTTTTGATTATGTTCGTAAGCCTTATAATCTCAATGAGTTGGTAATACTGATCGAGCGCGCAATCGAGCACCAGCGTTCTCAACTTGACATACGAATGCTCCGTGAGGAGCTGAAGCGAACCGGACATGGGGGAAAGCTGGTCGGAAGAAGCGAGCAAATCGCCAACTTACGAAGGATAATCAGTCGTGTCGCTCCAACACAAGCCACCGTGCTCGTACTCGGCGAGAGCGGTACCGGAAAAGAACTGGTGGCACGTTCGATCCACGAAGAGAGCGCCAATTGCGAAGAACCGTTTGTCGCCGTTAATTGCGCCACCTTTTCCGAAAATCTTCTCGAAAGTGAGCTGTTCGGATACGAAAAGGGGGCTTTTACCGATGCAAAAAGTCAGAAACGGGGTCTGGCCGAAGTGGCCGACGGCGGGACTCTGTTCCTGGATGAGATCGGCGAAATCCCGCTTCATTTTCAGGCGAAGCTCCTTCGGTTTTTGGAAACAGGCGAGATTCGCAGGGTAGGCGGTACGCGTGACATCAAATTACAGGCGCGTATCATCTGTGCAACCAATAAGCC
>WJJU01000071.1 GCA_014729595.1 Chitinivibrionales bacterium | reverse complement strand
TATCGAGGTGATCCTCGACGTGGTTTACAATCACACCGCCGAAGGTAATCATCTTGGACCAACGTTGAGTTTTAAGGGAATAGACAACGCTTCGTACTACCGTCTCTCCCCCGAAGATCCTCGGTTTTACATGGATTACTCCGGGGTGGGAGGCTCTTTGCGCATGAGTCATCCTCGGGTCCTGCAATTCATCATGGACAGCCTACGGTATTGGGTATTGGACATGCACGTAGACGGATTCCGATTCGACTTGGCCTCGACGCTTGCGCGCGAGTTCTCCGATGTAGATAAACTGTCGACTTTTTTCGACATTATCCAACAAGATCCGGTACTTTCTGAAGTTAAGCTGATAGCCGAACCTTGGGACATCGGTCCCGGAGGATACCAAGTCGGGAATTTCCCTCCGTTATGGACGGAATGGAACGGCCGGTATCGCGATACCATACGCCGCTTTTGGAAAGGCGATGAAGGACAAATTGGTGAATTCGCCTACCGAATCGCCGGCTCAAGCGATCTTTACCAAGACGACGGTCGCAAGCCGGGCGCCAGCATAAATTTCGTGACGTGTCATGATGGATTCACGCTCCGTGATCTGGTATCCTACAATCACAAACACAACGACATGAACGGCGAAGATAACCGCGACGGATCGGATAATAACATTAGTTGGAATTGCGGTGCCGAGGGGCCGACGGACGACACCGGAATACGTGAATTACGAAAGCGGCAGATGAGAAACTTTCTCGTTACGCTGATCTGCTCTCAGGGAACACCGATGATGCTGGCGGGCGATGAACGAGGAAGAACGCAAAACGGCAACAATAATCCTTACTGCCAGGACAATGAGATCTCGTGGATCAACTGGGAACCGAGCGAAGAATCCGCGGAACTGCTCGAATTTACCCGCTCACTGATAGCCTTTCGTAATGCGCATCCCGCCTTTCGCCGCAAGCGATTCCTTCAGGGTGCAAAAATTCCCGGCGCAAACGTCAAAGATGTGATGTGGTTTCGCTCCGACGGATCGTCCATGCGGGAGGAGGACTGGGAAGAACCTCAACTGAGATCCATAGCCGTATTCCTTGCCGGACAAGGGATCGGAGAAATGGACCCCAAGGGCCGGGCGGTAGTCGATGACTCGTTCCTCATTTTGTTCAACGCTGACCACGAAAACATCATGTTCACGCTTCCCTTTCCGAAAAAAACGTGGTTTGTGGTACTTAATACGGATAAAGCCGCCGTCAACGACCCGGAAAAGGCGCTTAAGGGTAAAAAATCGATCGAAGTTCGGGCAAGATCAATGGTGGTACTCACCATCAAAACTATATAGCATCCGCTCCGAACAGCCTTATTTTTGAGCACCATGCACATGGTGGTCACTGGTCCGGGCTTACGGAATCGAAACGTACGCGACGAACTCGGTGAGGGGTTTGGTCAATTTAGAGCACGAACTACGCGAAATTAGTTCCCGATACAAGAAACCGCTCACAAGGCTAACCGCGAATACGAAGGCTCTCGAATCGCCCGCACTATCCCAAATCCCTCCCAAAGAGCGAAAACGAAGGCGGGTCCCGATACTACCGATCGAAGACCCGCATTCATCTCTTAGCGGCCTTTGAATGTTGCGCAATCGGGATGATCACCTTTCAACGAGACGTAAATGCCGTCGGCCGTGCATTCATATCGCTCGTTATAGGCACACGAAGAGACATGGCATGCCCCGACGCCTCCCTTGACCCCTTCGATTCCTCCTTTGGAAGAACCTTTCATATATGTATCACAGCAGGGCTCTTCGCCGCCTACCGTGATACCGAACGTACAACAAAGGCCGTCATCGTTATAAAGGCAATCATCAGCTTCGCATTCAATCACTTTGGGCATATCCCTTTCCATAACAAAAATCCTTTCGAGTGCATTCTGTCTCGTAGTCAACGAGTAAACATGCGGAATAGTAACCGACACAATAGAGGGGCCGGTCGTTCGAAAGGCACGGTCACTTTCAATCTTACGAAAAAGGACAACGGACAACACGTAAAAACAAGGCGTGATGATGCAAACCGGGAATTACACCACTCATCCCCCCGCCCACAAGGCACGTACGCAACACGCCTCCTCCGGAATGTGAGGTGAATCGGCGATTTCCCGGGACCTCATATCGGGGGCTAAACCACCCCGATGCCCGCCTTCACCGCAACCGACTCCACGTTGCCGTGCAGCTTATCGGGAGATCCGATTTCATCTTCCAGCTTGAGCATCGTGATCAGATGCGGAGAACGTTCCAGAAGCCGCTCCCTACATCGCCCCACCACCGACATTACCGCCTCCCAAGATCCTTCGATGCAGGTGGCAGTCGGAGTAAGTTGGTAAGGTAATCCCGACTCATCGATAATCCTCACCGCCTCCGCCACTTCTTCACTCATGTGACTGCTCTTACCGTTTACCGTGATGAAACTCAATTCCGCCAACATCTGCTTCCCCTTTCGCAAAATGCATGCAACCAATGCCGGGCGCCGAAGCGCGTACGCACGATCGACCGGCGCAATCTCTAATCCGGACAAAGTAATACATTCACTTGGATCGCAAAGAAAATGCCAGAGGGCGATAATAGTGTGGATCGTCGATTTGCAGCCGGGACTCGCGACCGCATTGCACGCGGGTCTTCGCTCGAATGCTTCGCCCAAGTATTCGCTCGCATCGACCGACGGGGCAACAACGGCTTCACGGGGATACATAGGGGCGGGATAGGGGAATCGGGGACTCGGGAATTCAGCAATAAGAAGCCGGCAAGCACAGCGGGCGTCGACCGGTTAGGAGCCGCTTTCAGAATGAGCTACGTTAGGAAAGAGCGAGCGAGAAAGCCTGGATG
>WJJU01000779.1 GCA_014729595.1 Chitinivibrionales bacterium | reverse complement strand
GGCCTCCACCTCTTTTGCGCGTGAAGTCGCCCACCCGCGAATGCTTTCGATTCGTCGATTGAGTTCTTGGCGTTCCCCCCGCAATTGCTCCAGCGGCTCTTCGAGATCTTTCTTTTCTTCCCGGAGTGCCGCGACAATT
This sequence comes from Chitinivibrionales bacterium, assembly GCA_014729595.1. GTDB lineage: Bacteria > Fibrobacterota > Chitinivibrionia > Chitinivibrionales > WJMI01 > WJJU01. Next base: position 2,672 of record WJJU01000779.1, on the reverse strand, counting down.
CGCTCAACGGAGTCCTTAAACTTGGTGTCAACCGCCTCCGAAAGCGCAAAATACTTCTCTTTTATCATGAAATCCACTATTTCCGAACGGACGGCTTCCATGCCGCTTTCCGGCGATACGCCTTTCTTCTTTTTGCCGGGTAGTTCCTTTTGCCCGTGACGGGCGCAGACCGGATATAATCGATCGCCCGTCGGCGAGAGTCCCTTGCGTATCAGGGTCGAGCGTATGAAATCTTGGGTCTCCGAAAGCTCTTTGTCGTCGAGAAGGTCCACTTTGTTGAAGATAAAGAACATACGACGTACCCGCCGCCGCGCTTCATGCAAAAAGTCTACTTCAACTTGAGTTATGGGCAGATCGGCGCTAAAAAGGAACAACGCGGCATCACAGGTCTCCAGGAGGTCAAAAGTGGTCTGTGTGTTATGAACATGGGTGGACCCGAAACCGGGGGTGTCGATAAGGACGGTGCCGTGGCGCAGAATTGAACTGTCGCAAAACACGACGGCGTCCGACACTCCCTTTCGGTTGTGCGGATTGTTTTCTTCGGCTACAAACTGCTTGAGCATCCGCTCAATGTCTTCGATCGATTTAACGGCATGTTTTTCGGGGCGCCCGTCGGCGAAACGGATAGTGCAGGCGGGGCCGGTCCCATGTCGTATCACCGTCGGCACCGAGGTTATCGGCAGCACCGAAACCGGCAGCACCGGGAGACCGAGCAGCGCATTGATAAAAGTGCTTTTACCCCGATTGAACTGCCCAAGAACCGCCAGGCGCAAACTTCCGTGAGCCAGCCGTTCCCGAAGATCCTCGATACGACGGCGATACTCCGCGAACGTCCCGGTGCGTGGAAGCTGATCGCACAGCACCAGGACCTGATCAATGAGCTGATCGATCGATTGACCTTCGTTGGAGAGGCTCATACGATAATGGATTTCTTACGGCAAATGGATGTTCGGTTGTTTCGGCGCAACCACGCAGCCCTTTCACCCACCGCGAGCACGTATCGAACAAAGAACCATGGATGCTTGCGGATCCTGCATGACGGGGTGAAGGACGGCGCGCCGGCGCACTAGAATAAAGAAAATAAATCGTCGAGACCCCGGCACGTTTAGAATGGCGTTAGGGGGATCCATTCCGGCGGGAATACCGGTTCTCCTCAAGCAATGCCCCATGTTACACTGCGCATAATCAAAGGGAGCAGTTCGATGTATACTCACCCTCGGCGCCCGTCGAAGCCTGGACCGCCATAACCTCGCCGCCGGGAGATATCATGGACAGGGGTAAGCGGAAACAAAAAATCCGAAAAATACCATCGGGTGAAATGTTATATTCTCATTTCTTCCTAAGAGCCTGTTCGCGTTCTCTTTCCCGAAGAAAGGAGTTGCTCATGTCGAACCGTCCTGATTTTGAGAAGTTATCCAAAGATACACGGGGCTATACCGAAAGCATGCGTCGTCTTGTGGGCCATATTCCCACCTTGGCGATTACGCCGGTGGCGGATGGACGCGCCGGGGCCTACGAAGACAATCAGGCCGGCACTTGGGCCATGGCGCAGCGTGTCTATGATCTTATCATGGATAATGTCACGACGGCCGATGGTCTTCCGCCGCGCATAGTGGTGGCGCCCGAGATAGTGTACGGCGCGCGCACGGGCGCGCTGGCTCAGGAGTATTACACCAAAGAAGGTGTGAGTGCCAATATCTGGGTAAGTCGCTCTTGGGCTTACAGTGATGAGTTGATGTCGGCTTGCATGGGAATCGGCAGCTCGGAGTGGCAGCAGGCTGCGTATGGTCTCAACCAGACCGACCGACCGGGCGCCGTGTGGCTCAAAGCATTTTGCGCGGCGATGGATGAAAAAAAACGTCCCATTTTTTCGATCTACAATCCCGATCTCGAATCCGAGGAGGGCGCGATAGCCCCGTATGTCGCCGAGCGTATTATCAGGTTCGCACGGGCCGCTTATGCCGTTGCGGAGCTGCGCGGAAAAAACTACCTTTCCGTCGGGAATGTCTCGATGGGGATCATTGGGTCCGACGTTCGGCGTAACCTTATGCACCATTATTTTGGGATGGGTACCGTTTCGGTCGATATGGTGGCGGTTAAAGGAAGAATCGATCGCGGCTACTATGATCACGAGGAGTATGAGCGTGCCTTTGCGTTTATGAAAGAGAAGTTCAAGTATCATTTCGGTGAGGGACCGCGGCCGCTGGACGGTGATGAACTGATCGGCCAATGTGTGAAAATGACCTTGGTGGTGCGTGACCTGATGGTGGGAAATCCTCGTCTTGCCGATGCAAAGATTGGTAAAGCGCAGGGTTTCATAGCCGATATCGAGCATGCGCAGGGGGCCAATGCTATTGCCGCCGGAACTCAGGGCCAGCGAATGTGGACCGATCTCTACCCCAACTTCGACATGACCGAATCGCTGTTGTGTAGCGGTTTTGATTGGAATGGATACCGACAACCATTTGTGGTGGCAACGGAAAATGACTCAAAAAATGCGATAGGCATGTTGGCGGCACACCTTCTGACCGGTTTGCCGCAGCTCTTTGCCGATATTCGCACGAACTGGACAGCGGCGAGTATCAAGACGGCAATAGTTTCGGCCTTATCGGGGCGGACCTGGTTACTTTCAACGCCATGCTCCGAATACCCGTCGATTTTCACAATGTGCC
>WJJU01000778.1 GCA_014729595.1 Chitinivibrionales bacterium | reverse complement strand
GTGAGAAGTATGAGCATTATCCAGGGAAGCGGCACGGTGATGAGAACCACTTTGCTCACCCATTTTACTCCCCGAAACAGCGCAAAAAAGATCAATGCCCAGCTCGCCAGGCTGCCGATCAACACCGCCGGTCTCGGCGGACCGAGGGCAAAGGTTTCTTCATAGCGAAGCATTTTGCCGAAGAACGCCTCTTTAGCTCCGGCAATACCCGAGCCCCAAGGCAATTCCACGGCGGGACTCACAATAGAAATCAAGCTGTCCCACAGCATCACCACGCTGTAGCCCAAAATGATGGTATAATAGGTTATAATTACGAAGGCTACTCCTATAAGCCACCAGCCAACAAAGCGGTACTTACCCAAAATTCTCCCGAAAGCTCCCGGGGGGCTGTTCTGCGCCCAATGGCCCACCGAGTACTCAAGTATAAGCAGGGGTAAACCGACGACAAGCATGGCAACGAAATAGGGAATAAGGAACGCCCCTCCCCCACCCGAGTAGAGTTTATAGGGAAATCCCCATAGATTGCCCAATCCCACGGCCGAACCGATAGCCGCGAATATGAAGGCCATCCTCCCGCCCCAATGCTCACGTTTCGCCATAGCGGCACCCTCCATTCATGTAACAACATGCCCCATGTGAACTTCCGGCAGCATGATGCAAGTGCACCCTATCTTGAACTCATCGCCCGGATACGGTACGGTCATTGATCGTGACAAGTTCACGGCAATTCCGCCAACCACTTCTCAGCCTCCATGGCGGCCATACATCCGCTACCCGCGGCAGTGATTGCCTGCCGATATTTCGAGTCTTGCACATCACCGGCCGCAAAAACGCCGGGCACCGATGTCGCGGTGGAAAACGGCTGTGTCAAAATATATCCCATCTCCGTCGTCTCGAGCCCACCTTTGAGGATCGACGTATTAGGCGTATGCCCTATCGCTTCAAATGCCCCCGCAACTTCAATCTCCGACCCCTCACCCGTCTGCACATCTCTGAGTCTGAGCATTTCCAGCCGTTCATCGCCGAGAAATTCATCCACAATCTTGTTCCATAGTATCTCTATCTTTGGATGCTCGATAGCTCGTTTTTGCATGATCTTGCTCGCTCTGAGTTCGTCACGACGATGAATCATGTATATCTTCGATCCGAATTGGGTCAGATGCACGGCTTCTTCGACCGCGGAATCTCCCCCGCCGATGACGGCCAACGGACGGTTACGAAAGACGGGCAAGGCGCCGTCGCAGACCGCACAAGCGGACACACCTTTTCCCCACAATCTCTGCTCGGAATCCAATGGAAGACGGTTGGCCGTGGCGCCCGTGGCGATAATTACCGATCTTGCTTCGCAGCACTCCTCGCTTGTAGTGATAATCCTAAAAGGCCAAGCTCCGACTTTCACCTCTTCGACATCTTCCATGACCATGCGCGTACCCAACCTTACCGCCTGCTCGCGCATATTTGTCATAAGCATCTGCCCGTCGATACCCTCGGGGAAGCCGGGAAAATTCTCGACCTTTCCCGTAGTCATAAGCTGACCGCCCGGCATACCGCCGCTCTGGAATCCTTCGTACAACACCGGGTTGAGATTTGCCCGTGAGGCGTATATGGCTGCCGTCAGCCCGGCCGGCCCCGATCCGACAATTACTACATCGACTACTTCCTCGGCCATTGTTTCTCCTCTGCTGTCTTGTTCATGTGCTGTAACCAGCCACCACCCGGGCCGCCGGTTTTCATTCTTTTCACCACCGCCGGAGCCCGGAAAAGCTTCCAACAAAGTAGGAAGGCGGTGGCTCCGCCCATGGATCGAAATGGCCATTTCGGCGCACAATCGAGGAAAATACAATCTTCACTCAGCGAGAGCCAATGTATTAGGACATTCCAAACGCCTTGAATCGAACGGAAAAAGCATGATATAATAAAACGGATTATCATTTCGGACAAGAAAGAGCCTCGTAGGCAATCAGGGCCACCCTTCATGCCCACTGTGACATTAATCACGGACAGGCTGAATCCGCCCCGCCTATAATCTATTTAGCATCCGCAGAGGCGCTTTCCGTCGCCAGGAAATGCGGAGCCCGGAGGAGCATCCATGGAAGCACGACAACAGCATCGATTACTTCGGAGTTTGGCCGCCGGAGTGTCGATAATGCTTGCTGCATTAACGGCAGAGACCGTAGCCGGTGTTATCCAGGGCTTTGTGGTCGATGACGACACCGGGTTGCCGCCGGCCGAGGTGACTGTAGAACTGTACGACTTTGACTACTCCGATACGAGTACGGCCCTCTATTCAACTTCCGTGCGAAGCGACGGTTTTTTTGCATTCGACCCAATACCCGATTCCCATTATCACCTTAAAATAATCGCAAAAGACTATATTGCTCAGTGGTACGACCCCATGGGTAATACTTCAGCGCCCGAATACCTGGTCGATGCCATGATGACGGAGCAGGACACGTTATGGGTCCCGATGGCTTCCACCCCCAAAGACAACACCCCCTCCGCGGTTCTGGAAGTAATAATGCGGGACGATTCGGGCGCGGCTTATGCCGGTGTCAGTATGGTCGAGCTGTTCGGCATGAACGGCGAGCACGGCGATATAGGTACCCGAGTAAACGACTCCGTCTTCCGCTTTGACAGTCTGGTACCGAGTGACTACGCGCTTTATGTATACAGCTACGACTACCCGAGCCAATACTATAATCCCGAGGGCGGGACAACCGACCCACACTACTACATTCATCTGGGCAAATACGACGTCCAATCGATTACGATGTATCTCACGCCCAACCCGATCAACACAACCACACAGATGGGAATAATTACCGGAATGGTAACCGATTCAGAAGGAAATCCCCTCGCCGGCGTACGGATGACGGCCTCTCCCAATAATGAAATCGATTACTTCTCATCCTATCCGGCGGGAATGTGGTGGCCCTACATGTCATTCTCCGACTCCGCGGGGAAATATCATATCGACGGATTGTATGGTGGAGAATACCTGGTTGCCGCAATTCCGGAATCAACTAATTTTGTATGCCAATTCTATTCGGGCGCCGACGATCTTGAATCGGCACAATCACTATGGGTCGGCGATTCAGGCGGCGCTTATGCGGCCGACTTTACCCTTCGCCCCGGGGGCGTGCTCACCGGCCGGATTGTCACATCCGACGACCGGGGAGTGGCAAATGTCGGATTTGCACTGTATGAGCACAATGGTTCGCACCATTACCGCTCTTATACCGACTCGCTGGGAGCGTTTACCATCGAGGGCATTGCCGGCGGTTCCTATCATCACTGGATCGACGGTGAACATTACTTTGTTCAAAAGGATGAAAACTACGAAATCGTCATTCACGAAAACCAAACGCATACCGCAAGCACCATTACCGTAGCGCTTGGCGGACACGTTCGCACTACTCTCCCGCTCCCCCCCAACACATCGGATTCGATGTGGCTGCAGCATTCGCTCCTTTTGTTCGACCCGCGGAATTTTTCCGACGGCGGGGTGCACATGCCCGTCCATACTCACTACCTCACGAAAACGGCGCCTTCAACTTATACGGGTGGTCCGTTTCCGCCGGGAACCTGGAAAGCGCTGCTGGTCCCACAGCCGATAAGCGAACGACAAGACCATTCAACCATAACCTCCCCGTTCGAACCAAACCTCTCCTATGGCTTCCCTACGACAACCAATACGTCCGGCACGCCATCATCCGTCGGCGTCACGGCGGGCGATACGATCGATGTAGACATAACCACCACCACGAACGGTTACTCGGTATTCGGTACGGTTGGCGCGGAAAACGGCGTTTTTGATCCCCTCCGGGATTACTACGAAGTTAAGGCATTTATTAAAGAAGAGGAGCATTACCTATGCATCGCGGAATCTCGCCTCCTCGACGACGGCCGTTTCGAACTTCCCGGGCTTAAAGACGGAGAAGATTATTATCTTTATGTCCATTCCGCCGACTACCCTGACCAGTTCTGGTCCCCCGGCGGAAACAGTTTCGGCCCCCAAACACCCTACACATTTTCAACAACGTCTCACGAACCCCTCGCCGTAACGATAACCCCGAATCCCGAGGGAACACCCGAGCCGAAGACCGGTTATGTCGGCTCTTCCCTCATCGACCTGTGGACGCATCCAACAACCGAAGGGGTGGAGCTGAAGTGGGAGCTGAGGGATACAACTCTGCCCATCGACAGTATGAAACTGGTGCGGAATATCGACGGTGTAACGACGGAGGTGGCCACCGTTATTCTTCGTTACCCCCGTGACAGCATATTCACTTGGCACGAAACGGCAACCACGCCGACGGAATCCCCTTTTGTCGCCTATGTAGTAGTCGGTGAGGGAAAAGACATTCGGATACGATCACAAATTCACGAAATAGACCCTGCGAAGGGGGCTAATGTAGCACCGGGGGAGTTATGGATCAATACATGGGGAACCAGGCACGGCGTTGTCGTGGAATGGGGCGGCGATACCACCCATAATTACGGGGAATCGGGCTACTCACTTCTTCACAAGAAAGATCCGGTTAGGGGCTGGAACGTATTAGATACATGCCGGGGCTGGTGTGATTGGATGCATGACCATGATATCGACCCAACCGACGACAAGGGAAAAACATTTTACTACAAAGTCGAAATCATCGACTCGACCGCCTCTTATATCACCCCGGAGGCTTCGTTTACGGTCACCGAGACATTTATAGGGGGGCTCGCGAAACGTCTCACGGTTGGACCGCACGAGCGACATACAACCATCCAATCAGCCGTCGACGCCGCCAATGACGGCGATCAAATCGCGATACTACCGGGGACCTATAACGAAACAGTCGACCTCAAAGGAAAATCCGTCTCGCTTGAGGGCGAATGGCGCTACGGTAAACCTCCGGTCATCGACGCCGGCGGCGGGGTGGCCGTCACGGTACCCTATCCCACCCAAAGTACGGTTTCGTTCATGGTGTACCGACCGCGTATCGAAGGTTTGCGTTTCGTTAATTGCAGCGAAGCGATCCGCACGTTCAGCGGACTGGAGATCGACAATTGCCTTTTCGACCATCCCAAAGCCTATGCGATCAACGTGACAATTGATAGTGTAGCAATGACCGCGGCGATGATTTCCGATCCCTTTGCGCCGTCCAATATATACATCGATG
>WJJU01000777.1 GCA_014729595.1 Chitinivibrionales bacterium | reverse complement strand
TGTCGAGGCCGTTACCGGCATGGGCGGCCTCGAGTATCTCCGTGCAAAAGAACGAGTTTTAAACGACGCCACCGCCGCACTCAAAGTGAATGAAAACGCACTGGTGCGTCGTATCACCGAGCTTATGGCGCGGGTCAAGGATCTGGAAGCCGAAACGGCGGAACTTGCGAAGGCGCAGGCGGGTCGCGAAGTGGAGGATCTGTTCAAAGCGGCACATTTGTCGCCGGGGCCGTTCTCGTGGGTTGTACGAAATCTCGGGAATGTTGACAAAAAGCAATTCTCGAACACGACGGATTCGGTGACGGATGCTATTCGGGAGCGCAATCTCGAAACCATGGTGGTGGTGCTGGCGGCCGAAGTAAACGGGAAGCTCCTCTTTTCGGCGTCGGCGGGCAAAAAAGCGGTCGGCGAACATGGAATACATTGCGGCGAATTGGTCAAGACCGGCGCCCAAAAGGCCGGCGGCGGCGGCGGCGGCTCGCCGACCAGGGCGCAAGCGGGAGCCAAAGAGGTCGATAAGCTCGATGAAGCCCTTGCGGCGGTAGCTTCGGTTCTCGAAGGAAAGGCGGCGCAAGGATGACTCAAGGGCCGGTCCTGGAGAATGTGCTCAAACGGGTGAAGGCTGGGAAGGCAAGCCATTGGGTATTGCTTGATCCCGATGATTTTTCGCCAAAGGAGGGGGCTCGGATTGCCGCCTCGGCTGAATCGGCCGGTGTAAATGCCGTGCTTGTGGGTGGAAGCCTGATGCGGTCGAACAATTTTGACGATTTTGTTCACGGTGTTAAGGAATCGGTGTCGCTGCCGGTTATTCTTTTTCCGGGCGATGCGACACAATTGTCGAGGCATGCCGACGCCGTTCTTTTTCTCTCACTCGTTTCGGGCCGCAACCCGGTCAATCTTATCGGCGAGCAGGTGAAAGGGGCTCCGGTTATCAAGGAGTTCGGCATTGAGCCGATCTCTACCGCCTACATGCTGGTCGAATCCGGCGCGGTTTCTTCGGTGGAATTCATGAGCAACACCCGGCCTCTTCCGCGCAAAAAACCGATGATTGCCGCGGCCCACGCGCTTGCGGCCCAGTACATGGGCATGCAAATGGTATACTTGGAGGCGGGAAGCGGTGCACCATGTTCGGTTCCCCCGAACATGGTGAAAGCGGTCGGTGATTACGTAGACATTCCGGTAATCGTCGGCGGGGGCATACGTGACGCCGCGACCGCGCGCGAAAAACTTCAAGCCGGCGCCAACGTTATTGTAACCGGCAATCTTTTGCTCGCTCCCGACGGTGTGAGCAAGCTCGAAGAGATTGCGCGCGCCGTTACGGGGGAGACTTCGCGTTAACGCTCCAGGCCGCGCAACCCCATACTTCCCGTCTGTTCTACCTTATCCTTGGCCTTATCACCCATCTCCTTCGCAATCGCCTGAGCCCTTGGAATCGACCGCGGCGCAAATGCATTTTGGCCTCCCGAAACGGAGTCCCGCGCCGGCGGTAGGTCCTTGGGGGGGATTCCGAAGCCGGGTCCTGTGTCGGAGAAGTCAAACGGCGTTCGGGGTGGATAGAGAGCGGGGTTCGGCGGTGCGGCCGCCGGATGTATACGTCGGGGCTCCACCGCCCCTCTCATCAGATACCTTTAAAAACAATTATTTGACCGTTTTTTTCTTTGTCTACCCCAGCATCTTCGCCGCTATCCCGGCCGCGTGCTTGCCTTGGAATCGAGCGCCTTGGAGTTCATTGTCGCTTGGCATGCGTTCTCCTTGCGTACCGGCGACAGTGGTGATGCCGTAAGGTGATCCTCCGGTTACTTCCGTGGTAATCATTTGGCCGGCGAATGAATATGGCAGGCCTACAAGAACCATTCCCTGATGAAGCATGAAACGGTGAATACCACCCAATGTCATTTCGTTCCCGCCGTGTTGCGTGGCGGATGAGCTGAATGCGCTCCCAACTTTCCCGACCAGGGCTCCTTTGAGCCATATCCCCCCGGTCTGATCGAGGAACGTCGCTACTTGAGCGGGTAAATTTCCGTAGCGGGTCGGTGAACCCAAAAAAATAAGATCGGCTTGAGTAAGGTCTTCGGGTTGTACTTCCGGAATGGACGAGAACTGCTTTTGCGCTTCCGTTGCACCCATTTGCTCGATTATTTCGGGTGGAAGCGTTTCGGGGATTCGCTTTTTTTCGACGGTGTTGCCCGAAACCTCGGATGCTCCTTCACCGATTGCATCCGCCAACGCTTTGACATGCCCGTATAGTGAGTAGTAAGCAATGAGAGTCTTCATGCATCCTCCTGGGTCAGTTGTAGATACTCTTTTATATAATTGCCCAATTAGCAAATATTGGACCATGACAAAATCGAAGCATCGGCCACCACCGATCGATGTCTAAATTGTCTTATCACCGTATAATCAATAATAAGTAGACAAAAATGTTCATATGATACAGGAAGCAAAAGGGGGGCTTGTTCATCATTGAGGCTTTAAATCATTCGATTCGACTTCCTTCTTTGCTCCCATATCAGCGGCATTCTGACGGCCCTTTTGATATGGTATCCATTCCTTTGAGCCCCCGGCCACGATGACCTTGTCGCACTTGGGCTAATACAGCACGCGGCAATGGGGCAGTAGACTTGTGTGAAATGGATTTTCTGAAAGGGGCCGCGAACCCCGTGTCGCTCAGCTATGGCAGAGGTTGCATACGCTGGGTATAACTTATGCACAGGTTGTATTCAACCTATGGGTCGATTAAACGTGGTCACCCAGGGCTTTCGCATCGGGTTCGGGTGGAACCGTATTCGCCGGGGCATCGTTAGGTCTTGGAGCAGCGCCAAAACGCTTGGAATCGCGTTGGATTCATGCCCAAATCAGACGCCGTCGCAAAAGCGAATGGGATGGAAAATTTAATCTTGACTATTCCAACCAATTAACTTATATTTAGATCCGTAGTCATTGAGTGAGGGGTGGGGTTATATGTTCTCTATCAGCGTGAAGGGGAGGTACGGCATAACGGCCATGATTGAGCTTGCACGGCACCATGGTCACGATCCTGTGCGAATCCGTGACATCGCCGAGAGGTTTCAACTGCCGAGAAACTACTTGGAGCAGATTTTCAACCGGTTGGGAAAACAGAAGCTGGTGCAGAGCGTGAGGGGAAAGAACGGTGGTTATACCTTGGCGGCGGATCCCTCCAGAGTGACCGTGATGATGATTTTGGAAGCGTTGGAGGGGGAGTTGTCGCTGGCGAAGGCGGAAACGGACCCGGCACTGAGGATCCTCTATGGTGAGGTTGAGGGCGAAGTAAAAAAGAAACTGGACATTTCGCTGGAACAAATGATCGAGCTGCAGGAAAAACATGCTCGGCGGATGATGTTCCACATATAGGGCGCCATAAAATACGCCGACAACATGACACAGCTTGTGGGAAACACGCCGCTCGTACGCCTTGGCCGCGTGGTCGAAGGAACGAACGTGGTGCCGGCCAAGCTGGAGCAATTTAACCCTTGTGGATCCGTGAAGGATCGCGCGGCGCTCAGTATGATCGAGGACGCCGAACATAGTGGCTTCCTTCGTGAGGGGGGTACGATCATAGAAGCCACCATTGGCAATACGGGCCTTGCTTTGGCTTCATTGCCGCCGTACTCGGCTATCGGCTGATCGTAGTGATGCCCGACTCGATGAGTGTCGAGCGGCGGAAACTCTTCGCACTCTTTGGGGCTCACGTCGATCTCACACAGGCCCACTTGGGTATGAAAGGCGCAATCGAATGTGCCCACCGGCTCAACGAAGAGCTTCCTGATTCGTGGCTTGTGTCTCAATTCGACAACCAAGCCAATGTAGAGGCACATGTTCGCACGACAGCCGAAGAAATCCTGTCGGCTACGGATGGTAGTGTGGATGTCGTTGTTGCCGGAGTCGGGCACGGGCGGCACAATCACGGGTATCGGCAAGCGTCTCAAGGCTCACAACCCCTCCGTGAGGATCGTTGCCGTGGAACCGTTCGCTTCACCGGTACTGAGCGGCGGGACACCGGGGCAGCACATGATCCAGGGCATTGGGGCGGGGTTTGTTCCGCCTATCGTCAATCGAGACCTCATAGACGAGGTCGTTCAGGTGAAAGACCGGGAGGCGATCGAATGAGCCCGACGAATCATCCGCGAAGAGGGGATTCTCTGCGGGATTTCTTCGGGTGCCGCCGCTCGCGGCACTGACCACTATCTGCGGAAAAACAAAATAAGCGGCAAGACGGTTGTGGTCGTCTTTACCGATACGGGCGAAAGATATCTTAGCATTTCGCCGTTTACCGCGAGTGATTGAATGGAGGTTCTACCAAACACACCCCTTTTTTTGCGCCCAAAGTTCACAAAAATTGTTTAGTTGGATTAACGGAACTACGGAATTAACCACATAGGCCTGGTAAAACATCGGAGATACGGAAGTGGGAAAAAGCATCCAATGTACTGCCGAGAACTCGCAACGAGGGGGCGACCATTTCGCGAAAGAATAGTTTCTATGAAACTGACGGCCAATGGCGAAGAAAAGCAGTTGGAGCACGGTTCTTTAAACATAGCCGCACTCCTCGAGCGCGAACAGGTTGAGATGCCCGACATGGTATCGGTGCAGTTGAACGGCGATTCATGAAACGAGACAACTTCGACACAGTTTCCCTCAACGATGGCGACCAGGTCGGCTTTCTGTATTTCATGGGCGGAGGCGCTTCGCGGTGAAAGGGTTCTCGACAAAAGCTATCCACGGTCCGCGACCGGCAAAACACGATCCACACGGGTCCTTGCGACCTCCCGTTTACAATACGGTGGCCTTCGAATTCGAGAACGCACGGGATATGCAATTCGCCTTCACCGGGCGTAAGCCCGCCCACGCTTATTCCCGAATAGCTACCGTCGAGGCTTTCGAGCAGCGGGTTCGGCTCTTAGCCGATGCGCAAGGGGTGATCGCTCTGTCGTCGGGCATGGCGGCAATCATCAATGTGATCCTTGCAAAGTAAGGCATCGAGCGGTAAAGGCAGCGAGCCGCTCAGACCTCGTACACTTTAGACCACACCGGTGTATCGCGCGTCAACCGCACCGGTTCGTCTTCGTGGGTAATGTCTATTGCATCACCGTTTATGAGCGTGTACACAACCTTTGTTCGGTCGATGTTTACCTCGATTTGCCGACCCTTTATCGTCAGCGGAAACCGAAGTCGGCGGATTTTGCCCGGAAGACGCGGGCGGAAAGACACTTCGCCGTTATAATCGCGCATACCGGCAATGCCGTTAATGATTGCCATCCAGGTACCGCCCATCGAGGCCATGTGAAGCCCGCTTTTTACATTGCCCCCCACATCGCCAAGATCCATCATGAGTGCATAGCGAAGATATGACTCTCCCTTCTTCATGTTGCCCAGTTCGAACGCGATAATGCTTTGAATAGACACCGACAGCGATGAATCGCCGGTGGTCAGCTTGTCGTAGTACTCAAAATTGCGTCTCTTTTCTTCAAAACCGAATTCATCACCCAATAAAAAGAGGGCGAGAACCACATCGGCCTGCTTGATAACCTGATGGCGGTATATCACCAAGGGGTGGAAATGAAGCAGCAGGGGGAATTTCTCGGAGGGAATCGAGTCAAGATCCCACGGTTCTTTTTCAAGAAAGTCGTCATCTTGCGGATGGATCTTTATCTCATCGTCATACGGCAGATACATCGAATCGGCGGCTTTTTGCCACTCTCCCGCTTCCCGCGGCTTCAGCCCGGTTCGGTGTTTGAG
>WJJU01000776.1 GCA_014729595.1 Chitinivibrionales bacterium | reverse complement strand
GTGCAAGGTCTTGAGATGAGAAGGCTTGAAGGTATCGCAGGGCATACCCACCGGGGTATGTTCAATCCCGCGGTGCGGGATGAAAGCCTTATCGCTCAAGAGCTTGTGCGATCTTCCACGAGAGAATCGGCGTATTTAGGTGTAAATATAAGCCGTCGTCCGCCGTGATCCAGTCGAGTCTCGATCACCCGAGATTCGCTCCCTGCCGCCGCAGTTCTTCTTGCACGTTGCCGGAAGCGATGTTGCGTGGCTGAACACCTTTTCGCACCGCCAAAGCCGCGCATGCCCCCGCCGCTTGGCCGGTTGCCATCGCTACGGGCATAACCCGAAATGATGAGTGCGCTTCGTGAGTACCCGAGATGCAGCGGCCCGCCGTAATAATGTGGTCCACATGACGGGGCAAGAGACATCGCAAGGGAACATCGTAAGCCATACCGTGTGGGAGGTGTACCAGTGTAGTTCCCTCCCCATGCGGGTTGTGGATATCGATAGGATACGTGCTGCGGGCGATCACATCCGTGAACCGTCTGCCGGCGATGATGTCATCCGCCGTAAGCTGATACTCGCCGACAATGTGTCGAGTCTCTCGAACGCCGATTTGAGAGCCGCTTTGAACAACATAAGCGCCTTTAAAGCCGGGTATATGCTTTCTTAAAAATGAGGCGGCTCGCCTCATTTGGAATCGACCGTGCCATTCGGCACGTGTCAGATCCCAAACATCGGTACCCTGCACCCTAAGCACACGGGTACAATTGATGGAAACTTCATTGTCGTGAGGCGTTCCAAAAAGCAGTACATTCTCCCGAGGGATATTCCATTCCCCCCGCGCCCGCGCCTCTTTAACACGACGAGACAAGCCTACCACCCCTGACCATTCATCTGGATGCTCCCGCACAAACTCAAAGAATGCTTGTTTGCTGAAATCACCCATCCTGAAGTATAAAGACATTGGCTGACAATGGCCATTCACGCCGTTGCCCAGTTCAAAATCCGCCCCCGCCCAAGCTGCGATATCGCCGTCACCCGTCGCATCCACCACAACGCCGGCCTCCATTACCAGCGGTCCCGACTTTGTTTCGAGTGTTACCCGCGGATGCGGCTCCATACTTACCCCGCTGGCAAACGAATGGAACAGATAGTGAACACCCGCTTCATCCAGTAGCTCCAGTGCAACCTCTTTGAAGATTTCATGATCGAACGGCACGACATAACCGGTCTCCACCGTAGGAGGAAGAGCGCCGCCTTTGTCGATGAGCCTTTTGAGCAACAAAGCAACGGCCCCCTCGATGATGAGTTCGCCCTCACCGTGATCGGTCGGAAACAGGATCGGCTCGACCTTTCCCTTAACTTTGTGATACCGCGTGTGTGAAGACATGAGGGGCGCCACCATTGCAACGGTGGCATTGCCTCCGGCAAATCCGTATCGTTCGACAAGGATTACACGCGCACCGGCTTGTGCGGCGCCCAGCGCGGCCCCCAAACCCGCGGGTCCGGCGCCGACAACCAGCACGTCGGCCCGTCCGGCAACAACCGCCTCGCGCGGCGGTAAGCGTACTGTTCGATGCTTGTGCGGTCTTTGCAAAGGCGGCATGCTTATTCTCCGTCAGGGCGAAGGCACGGAACCGTAACGGCGCCGCAAGAGATCAACGGCAATCTCGATGTTTTTTGCGGCACGCGCTCGCAAAGCGGGCAAGCGTCCGCCAATGTGGTTTACAACATGTGCACGATTATCCCACGCCTCGTCGATATGAGCAATCAATCGCCCGGAGCTGACCAAGTTTATCGGCGGCTCATCCATTTCCATGTCTTCAAGGAAAGCATGAACTTTGGGCGAGTAGGGCAAGCCGACAAACGGAACGCCCTGAAGGGCGGAAAACAACAGGAAATGGAGCCGCATTCCGACGCAAAAGTCGAGTTTTCCCATGCCCGCCAGCAATTCTCCCGGAGAATATTCGTGCAACAGCACCACAGCGTGTTCGGCGCGCAGCATACGGGCGATAACCGCATGCGCTTGCTGCATGTCTCGTCCTCGGGGTTCCATCGGCACAAAAAGTATGTCGGCCCCAAACCGCTCAACCATGAAATCGGCGCTGTCGGCAAGAATTTCCTGGTAATGCTTCTCGTTTATATTCTTTGTCGCCGGACCGGCGTCTCTTACCGACATCCCGATTAGCCGCCGTTTTTCATCGATTTCCGGCATGCTCCGCAGATCGACCGGGTGGTTGGAAGGCATAAAACTTACGGCGGGGTCCGCCGTCAACAATATCCGCCGTCGTACTCCCAGTTCCTCGAAAAGTCGATGCGTTTTGCGGTCGCGCACGGTAACCGCCGTAGCCGCCTCCAGAAAACCGTGAACATCATGTCGTATCGCATAGTTTTCCAACGGTCCCGCACTGACGGAATAAACCATTACCGGGATATCTCTCTCAAGGGCAAGCATCGGCTCCCGCAAAAAACTTCTGGCATCCGCATCGAAAAAGATGCCTCCACCACCGAGGATGAGAAAATCCAGCCGTTCCACCTCCGGACGAACCTCCTCACGCGACATGTTCCAGTTCGCCACCGCACGCTCCACGCGATGATTTTTTAGTGTATAGGCTACATTGCGACTGAATACGGTGAGTTCCGCCCTGATGCGCGAGCGGATGTCGGCGACAATGCTGTGAAGTATCGCCTCATCGCCTAAGTTATACCCACCGTAAGAGCCATAGATGCCTATTCTAAGTCGATCCACGGATGGCTTTGCGTCCACGGAATTAGCTCCGCAATAGTTACACGCTCAGGAGGATCGCCGAGCGCCGTCCCAGTTCCGATATCCATAATGGTAAGAGAAGCAAGGGAAAGGCCAACAGTGCGAGGCTTGAGCGGCGTTCGATCGGGCGGTGGGGGCCGTGTCGCGGCAGCCGACGGCCGGCAGTCAACAGGGGAGTCTTATCCTTTCAATTCCTCCACCCCGAATCCTCCCGCAGGGGAAACGACAACGGAATACAGTTTATGAAAACCTTCCGAATACAAAGGCGGTTCGAATTTGTGATAGGTGGCGAGCAATCCCTGACGGGGTATCGCCTCTTTGCCTGTTCGGCTCTCATTTCTGGCGATTGAGCCGTCCAGATCGTCGGCAAAGTAATACCCTAC
>WJJU01000775.1 GCA_014729595.1 Chitinivibrionales bacterium | reverse complement strand
GTTTTTATTCCGTGCGTACGCTTCTTCGCGGCGTCCCTGAAACAATCCGCATTCAAGTAGAACCGATGAACCATTTACACTCAGAAGAACCTGTGACCCCGTGACTGTCCGGGCCGCGCCGTGAAACTGCAGCTTCATGCCTCACTCCTTTCGCCGGTGCGCACTTGGCTTTGTAGCTCCAACTGTCGCCTATGATACTCGTCACCGGCCGAATTGACCGGATTGTGACCACATGGTATGGAACTATCACACACGGCGCTCCGAACTCTTTCCGCCTACGCATAGAGTTTGCGACGGATGCCGGCGATGCACGTTGTCGAAGCTTGCAAAGGGCGACATCCGTCATCCCCTTACTTTATTATACCACACAAAGCGCCGAAAGAAAAGAGAAAAGAGGGTTGCCGCGGCCGATCCACTACTGTATACTATACAATGGGCTAACTCAGGCTTACCACCGAAAGGGGGCTGACGTGCAGGTATCCTCCGCGGCTTCGATCTCCGCAATGAAGACCTCGATTCGGCGTCACGATATAACCGCGCACGACGTTGCCAATATCAATACGCCTGGATTTGAGGAACGCCGCCCTCACCAAACCGACATACTTCCCACGGGAGTCCGGATCTCTTCCATCAGCAGGACTCTCAGCGCCGATCCCCGGATTTCCAACACCGAATTGGCCTCCGAGACCAGCGAGCAGATTCAGAACAAGCATACAATGGCGGCCAATGCTCGAGCGGCTCATGTAAAAGATCGCATGGTAGGCGAAATTATCGATTTATTCGCCTGAGCGGCAGCATCCCCCCCGCCGGGCACAGAGGCTCTCGAACTGCCCGGCGGGGGGAATGCTTGGAGGCGTCGTATGTGAATCACCGACTGTGATCAGTCGTCACGGCCCGAAAAAACCAAGCGAATCCCGGGTAGTTTCCGAGGTGTCGCCAAGAGTATCTGATGTGTCCGCGCGGGCGGTGTCGGGTATGCTGTCGCCAGAGCCGTTTTCACCCTCATGTGCCTCGAAGCCATTCCGCATTCTTTGGGGATGCCGGTAGGGGAGCTGCAGCGTCACAACGCCTGCAATCACCAGAACCGCCACAAAAGCGGAAATCACTTTGCCGATGGTTGCGAATGCTTGGGTGAAAAGCACAAAAAGCATCAGGTACGTCGCTGTAGCGCCGGTCGCAACAAACGTTGCTCCATCTTTAGCATATTCGAATACCGCCAGGTTTTTGAAAAGAATTGAAAGAAGCGCGGTAATCACAAACGTCAGTAATGCGATTCCCATCAGAATGAGCGTACACACCATCGCTTTTCGTACCCCACCGGGCGCTTCAGGTGGAATCGGATGTACTTTCTTGTGGCGCAAGGCATTTTCCTTTCGCATACATTGCTTGTGAGCCGGTATGGGTAGGACCGCATCAGTACGTTCTTGCGATTTCTATGCCTGCCGTGGACTGTGTCGTTTAATTAGAGGATATCGGCGTGCAAAAGAATAACCGGCGGTTGGCGGTGGCTTTATCGGGTGGCGGTGTGCGTGCGGCCGCTTTTCATCTGGGGCTTTTGGCCCGGCTTGCGGCCGACGACCTTCTGGAGCATGTGGTCTCGCTCTCGACCGTCTCGGGCGGGAGCCTTATTGCCGGACTTCTGTTCGCCAACGCGGGCAATGCCTGGCCCGGTTCGCGGGTTTTGCTTGGTTCTTTAGCCCAATTGAAAAAGGTTCTCACCGAAAAGGATCTGCAGCGTGACACCTTTCGCCGTTTGATGTTTTGTCCGCATTTGCTGTTCGCTCCTCGGGCGAATCTTCTTTCGCGCAGTCTTCGTCGTTGCTGGGGTGTTCGCGGTACGCTCCGAGACTTGTCGTCAAAGCCACGATGGATTATAAACGCAACGACCTATGAGTCGGGCAAAAACTGGCGTTTCATAGCGGGAAGGAGAATGGGAGATTATTTGGTGAACTACATTGACAATCCTGCCGTCGCCGTTTCCGATGCCGTTGCGGCCTCCGCGGCTTATCCCGGTCTTATCGGGCCATTCGTAATCAAAACCTCG
>WJJU01000774.1 GCA_014729595.1 Chitinivibrionales bacterium | reverse complement strand
GTCTTAATACGGCTATGGAACTGTCCGAGACTGGTATTTTGGATCGATATAACGTCAAAATGATCGGTGCCGACCAAGCAGCCATTAAGCGTGCCGAGGACCGCAGTGAATTCAAAAAATGCATGGAGCGTTTAGGGCTTGATCTACCAAAGAGCGCTTTTGCTTACAACATCGATGAAGCATGGGCGGTGGCGCGGCAGATCGGTTTTCCGCTGATCGTTCGTCCCAGTTTTACCCTTGGAGGAAGCGGAGGCGGGGTCGCGCACAACGAAGAAGAATTCGAGCGTATTGCGGCCAACGGTTTGCATCTGAGCCGTATCAACGAGGTTTTGCTCGAAGAGTCGATTTTGGGATGGAAGGAATTCGAGCTGGAGATCATGCGTGATCGGGCGGATAATGTCGTTATCATCTGTTCCATCGAAAACCTGGATCCCATGGGAATACACACTGGTGACAGTATAACGGTGGCGCCCGCTCAAACGCTTACCGATCGTCAGTATCAGAATATGCGAGACGCTTCGATTGCCATTATTCGCGAAATCGGCGTAGAAACCGGTGGGTCGAATATTCAGTTCGCCGTAAATCCCGAAAATGGACGAATGGTGGTGATTGAGATGAATCCGCGGGTGAGTAGGAGTTCGGCTCTGGCCAGTAAGGCAACCGGCTTTCCGATCGCAAAAATGGCGGCCAAGCTCGCGGTTGGCTACTCGCTCGATGAAATTCGCAACGACATCACGCGTGAAACACCGGCGTCATTTGAACCTACGATCGATTATTGCGTGGTCAAAATCCCCCGGTTCACCTTCGAAAAGTTTCCGGAAGCCGACTCCTCGCTTGGTGTGCAGATGAAATCGGTCGGAGAGACCATGGCTATTGGGCGAACATTCAAAGAGGCTCTCCAGAAAGGCATGCGGGGGCTCGAAGTTGGGCGTCGCGGTTATGAAAGTCCCAAGCATGATCGTCTGAACAGCGACGAGGTGCGCTCCCAATTACGAGAGCTTCGCTGCGATCGGCTTTTCGTTGTTCGTCGAGCCCTCCAGGTAGGCATTACGGTTGATGAAATTCATCGTGTCACGCATATTGATCCCTGGTTTCTCAACAACATGCGCGAGTTGGTCGAGTTCGAGAATGGGATCGACCCGAAAATCTTCGAAGCGAGTGAAGACGAGCAACGACGGTTCTATGTTGCCGCCAAGCAGCGCGGTTTTTCGGATGGACAGTTGGCGTCGGCTTTAAGCAAGGACGAATTGAGCATTTATACGAGGCGCAGGGAATTGGGGGTATGCCCCACATACAAGCTGGTTGATACTTGCGCCGCGGAGTTCGAAGCCTACACTCCCTATTATTACTCAACCTACGAATCCGAAGATGAAGGTAGGCCGTCGGAGCGCAAGAAAATTATGATTTTGGGCGGAGGTCCAAACCGTATCGGCCAGGGAATCGAATTCGACTACTGTTGTTGTCAGGCTTCTTTTGCGCTTCGTGAGCTTGGCTACGAATCTATCATGGTCAACAGCAATCCCGAAACGGTCAGTACGGATTACGATACCTCGGACAAGCTCTACTTTGAGCCGCTTACTTTCGAGGATGTAATGAACATTGTCGACAAGGAGAAGCCCGAGGGCATTATCGTCCAGTTCGGCGGTCAAACGCCTTTGAATTTGGCGCGGCGGCTGGCGGAAGCCGGGGCGCCGATAATTGGAACGTCGGTAAACTCAATCGACCGGGCTGAAGATCGTGATGAATTCCAGGAGATGATAGCCAAGTTGGGGTTGATGCAGCCCCCAAACGGCATTTCCGATACGGTGGAAGGTGCGCTTTCGATCGCCAATAAAATTGGCTATCCGGTCCTCCTGCGTCCGTCATTTGTGCTTGGCGGGCGAGCGATGCGAATTGTTTACGACGAAGAGGAATTGCGCTCGTTTATCGATGAGGCGCGGGAGGTGGCCGAGAACAAACCGGTGCTTATAGACAAGTTTGTAAGCGACGCCATCGAAGTGGACGTGGACGGTGTTTCGGACGGGGAGCGCACGATTGTCTGTGGGATCATGGAGCACATCGAAGAGGCGGGAGTTCATTCCGGGGACAGTGCATGCGTACTTCCGCCCCATACCCTGTCCAACGCAATCATCAACGAGATCCGATCGGCTACCGATAAAATCGCCCGCGAGCTTAAGGTGGTGGGCCTGTTGAATATTCAGTTCGCGGTTCGCGAAGATACGATTTACGTCCTCGAAGTCAATCCGCGCGCTTCCCGAACCGTTCCGTTCGTAAGCAAAGCGTCGGGAATCCCCTGGGCGCGAATTGCGGCCAAAGTCATGGCCGGTCTGAAACTCGCGGATATTCCCGAAGCGAAAGATTACCGTCCGAACTACTTTGCTGTCAAGGAGTCGGTGCTTCCCTTCAACAAATTCGCGGGTGCCGATACCGTGCTGGGGCCCGAAATGAAGTCAACGGGCGAGGTGATGGGTATCGATCCGGATTTCGGGTTGGCGTTTGCCAAATCGCAAGAGGCGGCCGGCAACATTCTGCCGCGTTCCGGCAACATTCTGATTTCGGTTCGGCACAGTGCAAAGCGCAATATTGTGTTTCTGGCTAAAGAAATTGCCGCAATGGGTTATGGCATCGTGGCTACGGAGGGGACGTGGCAGGCGCTGCACAGCAACGGTGTGCGGGCGAAGATGGTGTCGAAAATAGGGGAAGGTAAACCCGATATCGTGGATATCATTAAATCGGACGAGGTGGCGATCGTAATAAATATTCCGGGGGGTAAACGGTCGCTGATGGATTCCAAGCCGATACGAAGCGCGGCGCTGAGGCAAGGCATACCATGCATTACCACCTTGGAAGCGGCGCAGGCGGCAATAAACGGAATGTCATCCTTGGCCAAGGCCGGCTTTTCGGTAAAGTCGATACAGGAGTATGGAGCGGAGACCCGCGGAACCGGCCACCGTTCGCATCATGATGAATACAAAATGAAGCAATCGTTGTGGAATTCGTAACGGGGGCGGCCGCCTGAAGCCCCGCGGGCTATGG
>WJJU01000773.1 GCA_014729595.1 Chitinivibrionales bacterium | reverse complement strand
GTAGAAAATCGGGAGACACGAGCAGAAGTCGCGCAAGAATTGTCCGCATACGATATCCTCCCGAAAGCCGTCGTACGTCGGCTTCCCACGCCCCTTGCGGCACCCCAAGCCCCGCCAGAATCGCTTCGGCCCGCGCCTCGAGCTGATAGCCGTTGTGAACCATCATTTCGCTCTGCAAACGTTCGACTTCACGTGCCGCCTTTCGGTACTCTTCGCTGCCGGGCTTTTCTTCGGCAAGGCGCGCAAAAAGGCGGTCACTCTCGAGCAAGCGCCGGAACGGCTCGAGAACAAGTTCCTTCGGGCTGATGTCCCGCTCAAAAACCATTTCTTGAGGAAGATAGCCCAGGCGAAGGTCGGGCGGAATAGAGACGGTACCCGCATCGACATTCTCTTCGCCCGCAAGTATGCGCAGAAGAACGGTTTTACCGGCACCGTTGGGCCCCACTAAACCGGTTCGACATTTGGGGTTAATGGATGCGGTGACGCCGCGATAGAGAATCTTGGCGCCGTACTGTTTCTCGACATTGCTAAGCGTAATCATTCATCGACCCGTCGTGCTCTATGCATTATGAATAATAATAACCGGTATATGTTCGGGATACAATGAACCCGTTCGCAACCGAAAGATATATCCTCATTCACCACGATCACGGAGGCTCTCGAAGTAACCGCGGCATCAGAACCGCTCAAAATGCCCGTGGGCATCCTACTTACGGCGGTACGGAATAGCGAAAAATACCTCATCGGAAGCACCGTTTGCTTTTTCTCGGATTCGCGGCGATCATCATAAGAAAACGACCACCACTCGATCATGTATATTACCTAATGTTTTTGTAAGGCCGGAGATCACGGTGGAGTCATTACAGCATTTCAAAGAGCTTCTCAGTCACCACCACCTCTTCGCCGCCGGCATTCTACTCATGGTCGGCTATGCGTTGGGCAAAATCGCCGCGTTGGTGAAGCTGCCGGAAATCACGGGGTATATAATTGCCGGTTTGCTCGTAGGAGAAGCGGCGTTGGGGATTGTTCCCCAGCACATGAGCGAATCGTTCAAGCTGGTAACCGACGTCGCGCTGGGGCTGATTGCGCTAACGATCGGCAGCGAATTTTCTCTGCTCAAGCTTCGCCGCATGGGCCATCCGGCCATTATCATAACGGTCGTACAGCTTCTGGCCGCCCTCATTATCGTAACAATCGGTCTGCTCGTCTTCGGGATGCCGCTTCCGTTTGCACTTCTCCTTGGGGCGATCGCCACCGCCACCGCGCCGGCGGCCACCGTCGCGATTGTCCAGTCGCTTCGCGCTCACGGTATTTTCATCGATTATCTTTACGGAGTGGTTGCCCTCGATGATGCCGGATGCGTTATTCTGTTCGGCGTCGTATTCGCCGGAGTATCGGGGTTTTTGGGGGCCGGAGCCGAAACCGCGCATACGTCGGGGCTCATATTGCAGGCATTCTCGGAAGTCGCGATTTCGGTCGTCATTGGGATGTCCGGCGGCTTGGTAATACATGCGATAACACGAAAAAAGGACAACAACAACGAAATACTGATTCTCACACTCGGCATCGTATTCATCACAACCTCAATCGCCATCGTTTTTCATCTTTCCCCTTTGCTGACCAACATGGCCGCCGGTTGCATCCTTATCAACCTTTCCGCCCACAACCATCGCCTTTTTAGAACACTCGAGCCCATGACCCCGCCCTTGTATGCATTGTTTTTTGTTGTTGCGGGGACGGAACTCAACCCCGCCGTATTCACCAATCGTGAAGTAATGCTGTTCGGCTCGGCGTATGTGGTTTTCAGAGCATTAGGTAAGTATGCCGGCGTATACTTCGGCGGCAGAATGAGCGGGGCGTTGCCGCGCGTGAGGAATTACCTGGGCTTCTGCATGCTTCCCCAAGCAGGCGTTGCAATCGGACTTGTATTAATGATCGAAGCCTCGCCTATCAGCGCAAATATGGCTCCCGAACATATCGACATGATTAACACCATGGTCAACATTGTTTTGTTATCCGTTTTTGTCAACGAACTCATCGGGCCGCCGCTCGCCAAATTCGCCGTCATCAAAGGCAACGACATGGAGGCATAGTGGAACTGCACGATATAGTGATAAAAGAAGCCTGTGCGGCCGACATAAAGGAACGCAACAAAGAAGCGGTCCTGCGAAGAGTTGCGGCTATCGCGGCGCACATTCCCGCAACCGATCATTTGACCGAAGAGCATATCTTTACCAAGCTGATGGAGCGCGAAGAGCAGGGCTCAACGGGATTCGGCAACGGAATCGCCATCCCTCATGCGCGCCTTCCCAAGCTCGGGGAATTCGTTCTCTTTATCGTCACCTCTCGCCGGGGCGTCGATTTTCGGGCAATCGACCGCAAGAAGGTTAATGCGCTTTTTGTACTCTTGGGCCCCGAAGAAAAGGTCAATGAATACCTCAAAGTACTGGCCGCAGTCTCGCATGTTATCAACAGCACATCGCTGCGCAGAGAACTCATGGCCGCCCACACTGGACAAGCCGTTGCGGAAACATTCCTTCGCAATGTACATATAGCCACCGGCGAACGTCGCAAGACCCAAAAAATGGTCGCACTCTTCGTTGTCCTGTATATCGACGATTTTTTCTACGATATACTGGAATTCTTGATCCAACAGGGTGTCGAAGGCGCCACTGTTATTGAATCTTCGGGCATGGGACACTATATTTCAAACATCCCGCTTTTCGCCAGTTTCATCGGTTTCATGAATGAAGACAAAAACCGAAGTCGAACGATCGTGGCGCTTGTACCCGAAGACGATGTTCACCATATTATCGACGGAATCGAAGCGATTACGGGAAATCTCGACAAGAAGGAGGGCGCGATGGTTTTTACGCTTGAAGTCGGCTTTCACCGCGGAACAATGAAAATGATGTAAGTGCCGCTTTCAGCTTATTTTGAAAGCAGCGTTAAGAGAAAGCACTTGCCCGGGGAACACCAGTTCGTCAAACGGCTTACACCAGGCGAGATTATCGTCCCGCCGGCCAATATCGTTGAAATCACCCTCGGGCGAATACTATACTTCCATCCTAACTACAGTGCTGTCCAAAACAGATGATTTTTATCCCAAAATCGCTTTTCGTGAATCAAATAGCCCTATTTTTCTACGGTCGCTCGTCCGAGTTTACGGTTTCGAATCCTTGGCTTGTTCTTGGT
This sequence comes from Chitinivibrionales bacterium, assembly GCA_014729595.1. Lineage (GTDB taxonomy): Bacteria > Fibrobacterota > Chitinivibrionia > Chitinivibrionales > WJMI01 > WJJU01. The sequence goes on along the minus strand of WJJU01000773.1, from coordinate 238 downwards.
TTTTATATCAAATGTAGTATCAAAATACAATGCTTTCTCTATTGACTATTCTATATAAATTAGGTATTCACTATACAAAATGCTGCCTCCCCCCCAAGTATGGGGGGAACAAAAGGGGGGCTGGGCTATAACGGCGTTACGTTGGCCCTCGCATCCTGCTCGGGGGGCTTCGCCCCTGCGTTACGGCAGCCGCCTTCGGCCATCCATGGCCTTCGGCTCCAAGCCGGGGTATAGGGGG
>WJJU01000772.1 GCA_014729595.1 Chitinivibrionales bacterium | reverse complement strand
CGTTACCCGATCTTGCGGCTCATTGCCGTCGGAAGTCAGTCGAAGCCACCCCTCGTTGGTCCACCGACACTGTTGAATAGCCGTCTCCCGGCCAAGTATGCAGCGCCGTTGGGAACCTATGGGTCTGCCGCAGAGATGGACGAGATACCATTCTCCGGTCCGGGTTTCGACCAACGAGGCATGGCCGGCTTTTTGAAGGTTTGCCCGTGGCTTGTCCATGGAGCTAAGCATGGGATTATCGGGGTCAACCTCGTACGGCCCCGAGAGGGAGCGGGACCTGGCGACGGTTACCGCGTGATTTACACCCGTTCCGCCCTCCGCGGTCATAAGATAGTACCACCCGTCTTTTTTGTAAATATGCGGACCTTCGGTTATCCCTATCTCGGTACCGCTGAAAATTGTAGTCGCGGATCCGACCAGCTTTTTTTCTTCTACCGAATACTCCTGAATAGCAATCCCGGCAAATCGGTTGCGCCCTTTGCGATAGTCCCAAATCATGTTGGTCAGCCACTTCCGCCCGTCATCATCATGGAACAGTGAGGGGTCGAAGCCGCTGCTGTTAAGGTAAATGGGATCGGACCAGGGACCGGTGATTTCGGGGGCTGTGGTTAAATAGTTTGGTGTGTCTTTAAAGGGATTGAGGAGCGTTTTAACATCGGTGTATATGAGCCAAAAAAGCCCGTCGGCGTAGCTCAGGCACGGCGCCCAGATACCGCCGGAATCGGGATTGCCGCGCATGTCGAGTAATGACGTCCGGTTCAAGGGGTGCGTCAGCAACCGCCAATGAATGAGGTCCCGCGAATGGTGGATCCGCACGCCCGGAAACCACTCGAAGGTTGAATTCGCAATGTAGTAGTCATCATCCACGCGACAAATGGATGGGTCGGGATTGAACCCGCGTAATATTGGATTGATTATTTCGGCCATCGATACTACTCCTTCGCTTATTGTGAACCAGGACCAGATAAAATAGTTTGAGCGTTATCCCAAGACATGGCTTTGTATGGGAGTTATAACGCCTGTCTGATCCATTCGCGAATGACTTCCGTAGACGGATCCTCGCCTTCGGATTTCACCGAGAACTGAGTAGTAACGATGGCGGGCGTGCGCAAGACGCCGTAAGAGGCGATTTCGTTTGGATCGGTTACAAACGATACCTTCACATCGGCGCCCAATTCATTGGCCGCGGTTTCAACTTTACCTTGTATAGTACTGCATTCATCGTGATCTTTACCCAAAACGAGTATCGCCGCTCGCTTGCGGGCTATTTTAAGGCGGAGCTTTTCTATAATACGCTTTTGAATTGCGGTGATGAGTTCTTCTTTGGGCGGAATGCGCGAGACAAAGGTGATTTTGCCGTCGATACAGATGGTGGGTATGTTCTTAACCATCAGCGAGGTCATGAACACAAGAGACTCGCGGTGCTTGATTTTGTGCTCACGCCACTCCACAATACCCTCGAATTGAGGGGTAACCCGTTTGACCGCTTCGACCATGTATTGGCATGGGGCGCATGATTCCGAGTCCAGCGTGATCACGTCCACAATCACCTTATCGGTTTGACCGTAGTAGCTCATGTTAAGTAAATTCTCTTGTTTCCCAGCTCTTTCCACCGCTCGAACGACATCCCGCTGATAGGGATCCTGAACCAGTTCCGTCACTGCGATCAGATTCTTGGGTGGTGTCGCGTAAGGCAGATCACAGCCGGGAGCGAGAATAAATCCTCTCTCACCGCCCGTTTCGAGGCAATCCAGGGCGTTATGCCGGGCATCTTCGGGGCCACCGAGCAGAAGCACCACGGTGAGCTGAAGGTTACCGCCGAAACTGATGCCCCTGTCGAGGCATACGTCGCGGACATAGTCAAGTGGAATGTTTTCATCGATAGAGACATTGTCCGGCTTGCAGTCGCACATGACTTTGATGTTTTGCTGGGCGTGTCCACATACGAAAAACGATCCCAAGCTTCCGTTCTCACGGACCGTCCGGAACACCCGCTCAGCGGGTGCTGTCACAAAGGCGCGGAACTGTTCGGGCCCGATCTGGCTGGTCATGGGGTCTACTACGGCAATGACGTCGCAACCGGCGTCGATATAGTACTCGGCCATGGCGCTCGTTACCTGCTCGCAGAAAGTCATGATATCGTGCACATAATCCGGGTCTTCGAGCATTTTCATAAAAAGCGTCGTACCTGCAAGGTGCATCGCAAGGGTAAAGGGACCGGTGACGAGGCCGTAGAGAGCAATGTCGGGATGCGCCGTTCGCAGTCGTCGCGCCGCCGAAAGAACCGTCGCAATCCTACCACCCTTGGCCGTGGGGACACTAAGCGAAGACAATTCTTGCCCTTGCTCAAGCGGATGCGACACCACGGCGGGCGGATTTTCATCGGCCCACAACAGTTCACAACCCATGGCTTCGGCTTCTATCTGCAGATCAAAAGCCACGGGGATACCGTCGGGACGGTACGCCTCAACCGCTTTGGCGATCCCGGCGACTATGTTGTCCTCAGACAAAAGGAAATCTTTGGCGGTCTTACCGATGAGTGAACCCGCATGGCATCCGACAAACGGTACCCACGGTGTTCGGTCCACATCTTGACACTTGATTGCCGCCGAAACTCGTTCTTTAGGATTCATTTAGGCCTTTTCCTTGCTGAATGGTACGCTTATCCACCGGGCACGTTCCGCTTCCCGCCCAAAAAAAGCGGGCGGCGGTCACCCCCCTCCGACAAATACGGATATGTCTTCGTATACCGCTCGGCACACCCTCGTGCCCGGCCGGGGTTCGCATTTTTCGATTTTTTGCCTCGCAAGTCAAATTTTGGCCCGCTTTCCCGGCGACTTGTATCGACGGACGATAAGGGCCGTTGACATTGTCAATTCATTCCGTCGACCGCCGCCTTCATCGCAACAATGTGTTGAGGTGTCGTACCACAGCAGCCGCCGAGAATCTTTGCTCCCGCGGTTGTCAGCGCGGGGACCTGCGCCGCCATATCTTCCGGCGTTTCGGGAAAAACCGTCGCACCGTCGACAACCCGCGGGGCTCCCGCATTGGCGTGTACCAGGATAGGCGCCGAGGGTGCGGTCCCACGCAGCTCTTTAACGATATCGATCATCCGTTCAATTCCGTTGCCGCAGTTGCTTCCGATAATGTCCGCGCCTGCGTTAAGTACTGCTTCGGCCATATCCGTCGGAGACACCCCCATCATGGTCCTATAGCCGCCGTTGACCGTTTTTTCAAAAGTGAAGGTACAGATAACCTCCAATTTCGTGTTTTCTTTTGCCGCTTTGATCGCACAACACGCCTCATCGACGGCCGACATGGTCTCGATACACACGGCGTCGGCGCCACCCTTCTCCAAAGCACCGATCTGCTCGGTGAAAGCCTCGTAAAGCTGTTCTTCCGTTACATCTCCCATAACCAGCATTTTGCCGGTGGGGCCAACCGAGGCGATCACATGACGGTCGGGTCCGGCGGCTTCACGCGATATCGCGGCCGCCGCCTCATTGATTTGTGCAACACGATCGGCAAGGCCGTAATGCTCGAGCTTGAACCGATTGGCGCCAAAACTATTAGCCTCGATCATATCGGCGCCGGCGTCGATGTAGCTCTTGGCGATATCGAATACGTCATCTCTGCGCTCGAGGCACCATAGCTCCGGACAGTCGCCGGCCCCTAATCCCTTATTTTGCAGAAAGGTTCCCCACGCCCCGTCGGATATGAGAACATGGTTGTCCGAAAGCCTCTCCGTGATCCGTTTCATTTCCCCTCCGTTTTGCTGCGGGTGTATGTCTTGCCGTTGCCTGCGAAAAAGCATGTTCCGGAGAACGCCTTTGGTTTTTTTCGGGTCCTCATGTGAATCTTGTATTACGCCGCCGTCCCATTCAAATAATCCACCGCCCCTTGAGGGTCGGCGGAATAGCAGTCCGCGCCGATTTTG
>WJJU01000771.1 GCA_014729595.1 Chitinivibrionales bacterium | reverse complement strand
CTATGTGGCTTTGCCAGTCAACCGGCAAACGCGGCGACTGGCGCCAAGAAGATGAATGGCGGTGCCGGGGAGATTTCAATCTGACCGATGTTCCTCGAGATCGGCTTGTCGGTATCTGTCGTTGCGACAAAGAGGCCGTTACGCTCGCATCGACCTTTGGCATCCGCGCGATTCCTTACTGCGCATGAGGCTCGGCTTATGCCTTTTGTTTTCGTAATGATTCAGCAAAACGGGAACCGAATTCCTCCGCCGCGTGAAGCTGTTGCGTTGTGGGGCCACCCGGTACTTCGAAAGTGTCCGTTAGAGTCCAGGCCAAGGGCTCGACAATTTTCTCCAGTTCTCTTCGCGCCCCACCGCTCCATCCATAGCTGCCGAACATTGCGGCGGTACGTTTTTTGATTGATTTGTGTCCCGCGATACGAAGGGCCTCACCGACGGGCGGAAATATACCACCCTCATAGGTTGGCGCGCCGACCATTACGCCTTGCCTGGTCCAAAGGGAGGGAAGGATATAGCTTGTGTGTATTCGTGCCGCATCGAATATTTCCAGTGCCATACCCGCCGAAGCGATTCCATGAGCGACGGCGTTCATCAGCGATTCCGTATTGCCGTACATCGATCCGTAGATCAGCGTTACTTCGGTTTTTCCCGGTTGCCGTCCCATCGCAGCCCATTCCCGGTAGAGCTGGATAATGCGCGCGGGATTGTTGCGCCAGATAAGGCCGTGGGAGGGCGCGATCATTTGTGGTTCGGTGTCCGCCAGCTTATCGATCGCCTTGATCACGGAAACGTGAAACTTGGCCACAATATTGGCAAAATAGCGAAGCGCCTCGGTTTCGTAGAATGCAAGTTCCTTGCAACTGTCGTCGAACACCGCACCATGGAAAGCGCCGTATCCTCCGAACGCGTCACAAGAAAAGAGTATGCCGTCGGTGGTTTCGAGTGTCATCATGGTTTCGGGCCAGTGCACGAACGGCGTGGACACGAATCGAAGCGTTTTGCTACCGGTCGAGAGTTCCTCGCCGTCGGAAACCACCTTGATCCGCTCCGTGATCCCGTAGAAATCGTTGAGCATTGCTTGCGCTTTCGGTGTGCAGATAAGTGTCGCCGACGGTGCAATGTGGAGGAGGGTGCGGAGCAGACCGGTGTGGTCGGGTTCCATGTGGTTTATGACCACATAGTCAAGCTCCGCGGGTGAAACATGCTCGGCAATCTGAGTAAAATAGTCGTCGGACTTAAACGATTTTGCCAGATCGACCAGTATTTTCTTTTCGTCGAGAATCAAGTAGCTGTTGTAAGAAACACCCTCCCTGGTAATTGGCCACAATCCTTCGAAAAGATCGGTGGTGCGGTCGTTTACGCCAACCCAGAAAACCTTTGGTGCTATTTCGACTGAAGGCATATACGGTATCCTTTGGTAATATGATACTATGTGCCCGGCGGGATCGCGCCAAGCCCCGGCGGCTAGGATCGATCGAAGCGGACCGCGGAGACCGTTATTGGCTGCAACGCCGCAAGCCCGGCGACATTGGAATAGAACAATAAATTAAATCCATGCGCCCGCGGCAAGGGGGATATTGTGTGAGTTATTCACCAAGCCCCGAACCCGGCCTACGCGTCGCGCTCATCGAACACCTTCGTTCAAGCGAGCGAAAAAGAGCGAAACCGTTTGAGATAGGGTGGCTTGGTTGAGCCGCATTGCCACTCAACTGAAAACCGGCATCTTTGCCGACGACTTGATTGTGCGACGTGGAGTGACTAATTTGTAAGGGCGAGTAACGACGATATTGTTGACATAACCCAGAGAGGATGCGATGTACACACCGCCGAAACGAGTCTTAAAAAATTACGCCGACATCTTGGTAAATTTTGCTCTCAATGACGGGAAGGGCATAAAGAAGAAGGATGTCGTATACCTGGGTGTACAGATTCCCGGTCTTCCTTTGGGTCGCGAAGTCTATCGGGCGGTGCTGGCGGCCGGGGGATATCCAATTCTGAATATTATGGATGATCGGTTCAAATTGTTGCACCTCGAAAACGCTTCCCGCGATCAACTGCTTTTCTTCCCCGATAAATACTACCGCGGTCTTGCCGATACGGCGGATCACTGGGTAAGGATTCTGGCCGAAGAGAATCCGACGTATCTAAAAAAAACAGACCCTAAAAAGATTATGCTCGCCAATCGAGGGGTTAAACCGTTTCGTGAATGGCTTGATCGAAAAGAGGATGAAGGGCGCTTTTCCTGGACGTTGTGCCTTTACGGTACCGAAGGTATGGCCAAGGAAGCCGGGCTCAGTGTGGAAGAGTACTGGCGTCAGATCGAAAATGCTTGTTTTTTGCGTGCCAAAGACCCCCTCGCTCGTTGGCGGGAGGTCTTTACTCACATGAAAAGTGTGCTTGCTAAAATCAACGATCTTCCCGTTGAACGCCTTCATATTACCGCACCCAAGACCGATTTGTGGATTACCATGGGGCGTAAGCGCCGGTGGCTCGGCGGAAGCGGCCGTAATATTCCGAGTTTCGAAATATTCACCTCACCCGACTGGCGTGGGACCGAAGGAAAGATCTTTTTTGATCTTCCTCTTTATCATTATGGGAATATTGTTAAGGATATCGCGCTTGAATTCCGTAAAGGTAAGATAGTGAATGCAACGGCGCGAAAGGGCGAGCGATTGCTGCATGAACTTATCGCGCAAAAAAACGCCGACAAAATTGGGGAATTCTCGCTTACCGATCGGCGGTTTTCGCGAATCTCCAAATTCATGGCAAGTACTCTTTTCGACGAAAATCACGGCGGTCCTTACGGTAACACCCACCTTGCTGTCGGTAAAGCATATCATGACGCATACAGTGGCGACCTGAAAAAGGTGAGCGAGGAAGAGTACCGCGAATTGGGCTTCAACAGCTCCGTTGAGCACACCGATATTATCTCAACCACCGATCGCACCGTAACGGCCATTCTCAAGGACGGATCGAAAAAGGTTATTTATGAGGGCGGTGAGTTTACGCTTGCTTAGTACTCTTTTTTTACCCTGCTTTGCCGCTATAGCGGAAGGGCCAGGAGGCGTAAATCGCCGGTTTAGAGAGCCTCCGCCACCGATGAGTGGGCGGTACTAATTGGCGAAGGAGCGAGTGAACAATTGTACTTAATGCGATAACGTTACATTGCCGCCTTTAATGCGCCACAGTGGTTACCCCGGCGCTGCAAAAGTTCCTCGGTATTCAAGCGCCGGGCGGGGTGGAGGCTCGAAAGACTGGACGGCCGAAGAGCGCGGCGGTCCTCCTGCGGGTCCGCCTCCCGAAAAGGGTGCACGCCGGACGGTGTGAGTGAACCCCTTCCGGGCGCAAGTCGGTCCCACCTCAACTAAGCGATTTTATGCCAAAGGGCTTTCTCGGGAGGTAAAAATCCGTTTGACGTATTTTGAGCTTTCCGGATTTCACCGGCGGTGAAATCCGGATATAGCCTTGCTCTTAATTCCATAATTGAATTGCTCAAATACATGTCAAACAGATTTTGATGCAACGACGGGGTTAAGGAATTTTCAACGAAAACTACTTACTCGATGCATGCCGATCGTAAACTTTCGATGCGATATCGCGGACAGCCTCGACCATCTCGGGGTGAGGTTGATCGGTGATGTCCACCAGGCCGATCATCTGGTTTTCGCCGTTGCTGGGCCTGCCGGTGATGCACTGGTCGGCCCACTGGAACCAGTGGCTGCCGACACTGAACGGCATGGACGCAAAAGTAAGGTCATACTTGGGATACCATTCACGCCGCTCGTTTTCGGTGAATGCGGGCCACGTGGGAGGGTGCTGACGAGTACCGTACATGGCGAGTTGGTGCTCGCCGATTTGGATAGGCTTTTGCGAAAGATCATACCAATGCTGAAACCGGCCTCGGTCGGGTACCAGAGAATAACTGTTGACGCTCATTACATCGACATATTTTCCCGCGGTACGGATGATCTCGTCTCGTGGATGCATTTTAACAAAGCGGCAACCGAGGTAGAGGTGATTGGGATCAGCCGCTTTTAAAATGCGGCGTACTTCACTAAAGTATCTTTCGGTATAGCGGTCCTCCAGTTCCCGTCGCAAGTCCTGCGAAACGCCTTCGTAAGGAAGGTCTTCATCGCGCATCGTTGCGACGGCGTCCCATGATTCGAGACTTAGGCCGGCGGCGGTATTGAAGGAGTCCACACTGTCGTAGCGTTCCTTGACAAGGTTAACCCATTGATCTCGAACGGCACAGTCGGCGGAGGCGTCCAAGAGCTTCATCCGCATCCATTTCTTCTCATTGTCTACAAAATAGCCGATTATCCACGGATTGTCCTTGTAAGGAGCGGCCAGGCGGGCGCATTCCCGGCTGAACCAATGTTCCCATCGAGGGTCGAACACATCGTAGAACGATTTGCTGCACATGACTTCGGGGGGACCTTTGGTGTTGAGCGTTCGGACATGAGCGATCTCTTGCTGGTCGAGCATGAGGGGCGCCGACCAGTTGGCTATTGTGTTGTATCCCCACTTCTTCAGGCGCTTCAGTACGTGATCGCGCCATGCCTCCGGATTGCCCCATTTACGCAGAAGATTCCATAAGTAAAATTGTACGCACCCCGATTCATCCCATACTTCGGCGAAAGGTCCCTCCCGAGGCGGCAACTCCTCAAAAAGCTCTTCACGGTCTTTCGGGTTGGTGTTGTCGCTGTAACGAACACCCGTCGTGCCAACCGACCAGAATGGATAGCCCTCGGGATCAACATACCACCATCGCCCGTTCTCATCGCGGTGCACACCGAAAAAACCGCGCGCTTCCCACCGCGGGCCGCCGGTCCAGCCGCCGAATCGACTGCGGTCGGAGGGGGGCGACATTTTTTCCAGTTCCGCATTCTCCACGTCGATTGCAGCTTTCAGTTCCTCTTCGCTTGAAATCTTTTCGGGCCACCGGGCGGTAATTCGCTGACCGAAACGGTCTACGCAGGGGCGCACATCCTCCGAATGTCGCGGGAGCATCGCTATTGTGTTGATGGTAAAATCGCGTTCTTCATGTGGACCGTCCCAGAGGACGGCGATTCGAAGGGCGTTTGGTTCGTAAGGTGGATGTTTCCCTTGTATAAGGGGGACATCGCCCGCATCCATTACCAAGGTCACTGTTTGCTTTGGATCAAGGTCTCGTCTGTCTATAATCCGCCCTCGTGTTCCGACAATAATACCTTCAATCGTGAGCGGTTTGGAGCCGTTCGTGATTGTGAGTTCGACTTTGTCGTATCCACGCCAATTGTGCGGTAAATCCAGGCCGGTGCAGGTACCTTCAAGGAACGTTACCCGTTTTGCGTCCGCCAAGACAACTTCGTTCTTCTCATTACGACCATTATGGGTTGCCGTAACTCGTATCCCGCCCTCAACTTCTTCGATGCGCACATTTTCGGCAACGATCTGCTTATGAACAACCATGGCCCCATAGCCGTCGTTGAATGCTTCAAAGCGTGCCTCATCTTTTTGGCGCAGTGGATTCACAAAGTTTTTTAAATCAACAGTGAGGTGTTCTCTCATACCTGCCAGACTCCGCTTGTGGAAAATGAAAATCATACATTTGGGTGGCTTTGATTCGGAGTTCGAAAGAAAATACGATATATCTCATAAATCATGACGGTGCATTGCCGGTTTTGCGTAGCCAAAGCTCGGCACGCAGGTGAAATGAGCCTTATTCACTTGCCGTAATCCGCTTTTATCGCGGCCCTGGCGGATTTGATCGCTCGTCATGGTTGGTAGGCGGGGAGGGGTACTATTGCTCCTGATCGGAGAATTACGTAGTTTCTTCGTCAGGGAATGCTGAATTTAGACAAGGAGCGAACAGCAATGGCGGAAGAGAGGCAAGACGGCGACGAGGTGAACGGGACGGCGCCGGAGCAGGGCGAAGCGGCAAGTGCGGGGGCGGCCGAGAAGCCCGCCAATAAAGAACCCGGCGACCAAAAGGCTTCGAGCGACACTCCCGCCTTCTCGGCGGGATGCGGCGAGCGGCCGAAGAGCGATGATTCGCCCAATGGGCCGGTCGGTCCGGAAAAAAGGCCGGAGGAGACCATCAGCAAACGTTTGAACCGTCGGACACTCCTCGCCATGCTGCTTCTACTCGGCGCCTCGCTCGTACCGATCATGCGCTTTTTTGTCGTGCCCGTCGTTATGGCGGCTACACTCGCCGCGCTGTTTTATCCGCTGTACCGCCTGATCAGGAAAGGGTTTCGCGGACGGCGCGCCCTGAGTTCGCTCGCTTGCTGCGGGCTGCTGCTTCTTTGCTTGCTCGCACCAACATATTTGCTGGTACACGTCGTTACGCTCCAAACAATCGATCTTTACAAAACCGTTGTTCCGAAGGTACGCGAGGCGATCGAGAAAGGCGAGACCGATTTCTTGAATGACAATTTTATTAATAGAATAAGAAGATCAAGAGCGTTTCGTCTCCTTCGAGTCGATAGGATTGACTGGCAGACGGTAATCCAGGAATCGGCGAAGGCATTGGGCAAAGCGGGAACCATTATTATCAACAAGACTTCATCCGGCCTTTTCGGGCTGGTGGGAAAATTGGCGATTGTGTTGTTTTCCATGTTCTATTTCTTTATGGATGGAGAATCAATCGTTGGACACCTGCGATATCTAAGCCCTTTGCGGCGCAACTACGAAGACATGATACTCGACAGGTTTCTGCTCATTTCGCGCGCAACACTGAAGGGTACGCTCGTGATCGGTTTGATACAGGGGTCGCTCGGGGGGCTTACTCTGCTGATTGCCGGAGTAAATACATGGTTATTGTGGGGTTTTATCATGGTTATTCTTTCGGTCATACCTATTGCAGGCGCCTTTTTGGTCATGGTACCCGCTTCGATAATACAATTTCTTATGGGCAATATCTGGCAGGGAATTTTTATTTTTATCGCCAACACGGTGGTGATTTCGAATATCGACAACCTTATTCGACCGCGATTGGTGGGTCGTGGGGCAAAAATGCACGACTTGTTAATTTTCACTTCAACCATCGGGGGAATCGCGGTTTTTGGGATCATGGGGTTTGTGGTCGGCCCGGTAATCGCCGCGTTGTTCGTGACGGTACTTGATATTTATGCACTCGAGTACCATAGGGAGTTGTCGGCGCCGTATACAACTTCGAATTCGCGGGCGGCGGCCGACAGGTAGTGCTTCTTGAATATGCGTTTGTCGCCATCTCCGCGGTTCGGCCGTAGAACGGACTCGTTTTCAGTCCCTCCCGAGGGAGGCGAGCGCATGTCGGTTGTTCAAGCGGATGCTTTGACTGTCAGCCGACTCTTCGCCGCTCATTAGGCTCCGCGGTAATATCAACCGGCAACCCCGTTTTTTCATCCAACGCCTTTTGCATAGCGTCAAGATTTATTTCGCCGATGAGGCGACGCTCGGCGATGATCATCAATCCATGCATCCGGAAGTCGTGTATCAGGTCGTAAATGTCATCGTGAACTTCGATCAGTATTCGCCCGTTTATCACCGTAATCTTGACGGGTTCATAGATGATTTCGACTTCGGTTCCCACGGCGATATGCGGAAAGAACTCGCGAATATCCTCGGGATATGCGCGGATGCATCCGTGTGTAACCAGGTTACCCACCGCCCAGGGGAAATTTGTGCCGTGAATCCCGTAGCTGGAGTTTCCCAGGCCGATCCAGTATCTCCCCAATGGGTTTTCCGGGCCGGGCGGAATTTTTACGGCGCCGTATTTGTCGTGAAGTGACGGCGGCACGGTCCATGTGGGGCAGACTATCTTGCGTGATACTCTGAATGTTTTTTGGGGGGTGACGCGCTCTTCGGTTCCAATACCGATGGGATAGGTTGTGACCGCGGTTCCCTCGTTGTGATAGTAGTACAACCTGAGTTCGGGAAGGTTGATGACGATACCTTCTTGACGTATTCCGGGGGGGATCCAGCAGGTGGGGATGGTAAGCACCGTCCCCGGGGGCGGGATCCAGGGGTCGAACCGCGGGTAAAGGGCCGTAAGGTCGTTTATGCCGACATCATGGGCTCGGGCGATATCGTAGAATGTTTCGCCCTCTTTAATCGTGTGGCTGACCGTTTCGCCTACGATGGAGTCTACCCTAAGCGAAGGCAGTGGCCCGTCATACGGCAAAGGATTGCACGAGGTGTTCACCCCCGGCGCCTGCATTGCTCCAATCAAGATGCGAAATGCCGCAACGCATGCAATGATTATCAGCGGCGCACCCTTTCCGATATGTCGAATCACACAGACTCTCCCTTCTCCGCTGTCCAACGGACCTCCCCGGCGGCCGGCATCGAGCCCCTCTCCGACGTTATAAAGCAATAGAAAGGCCATAGTTATGCGTGGAGATTGGAGGCGGGGTGATGTCGGCGGCGATCTGATCGGGGAATGCCGTTGGCACCGGAGTTGCGATCGGTTACTTATGGCGGCGACGTTTGGTGACGGCCGTTCCTGAAAAGGCGAGTGAGGATTCGGTCGACAATCGTCCGTTATGGAAGAGAGCGTCGCGGGAAGTGCCGACGATTAATGCATAAAGGGAGGTATACCATGCGGTACAAACAATCATTGCGATCGGTGAAGGGAGTCGGTTTTGCGGCCGCGTTGGCTTTGGCGGCCGGTGGTTGCGGGGGAGTGATGCCGGGAACGTGTCTTGACGGTGCTTATAGCTGTCCGGACGGTGACGGCAACGGAGCCGCCGCGGCGGAACAGGAAGCTCAAAGCGCGGCCGAGCGTGCGCAGCAAGCAGCCGAAGAGGCGCGGCGGGCTGCCGAGCGAGCTGAAAGAGCCGCCGAAAAAGCGGGCAACATATTTGATCAAGGCATGCAGAAATGAGGCGGCCGTCGGCTCGAAATCAACAGGTCGGCGTTTTCCGAAAGGAAAAAGGGACCGCCGCCCAAGGAGAATAATTGGCGGTTCCGCAAAAGGGCCGACGACGGAGCACTAGCGGTTGGCGCTCCGCGGGGCGACCCAAAGATTTCGCTTAATTGGCGAATGGTTCCGATACCGTCGGGGAGTCTTCCGTACGGGGTATTAAAGTGTGCCAAATGACGCTGTAAGCGATCCAGGCGGCGAGAAATGCGCTTACGGAGCAAACGACCGTTGTGGCGATAAATGTCTGAGCTACGTCTAAATCCGTGTGTCCGGGAAGGGCGGCGAAGCCGTATGCAAGGCCGCCGATGCAGGCAAAGCCGCTCATGCCCCCGAACACGGCGAGTCTTGTACTGCGGGAAAACAGTGGCCTGGCGGGTTCCGGTGCCTTGGGTGTTTGCAAATACCATTTCCGGTAAGCTAAGACAAGAATGGCAAAGCCGATCGCCGAACTGCCGTGTTGAAGGAAGTCGCACACCTTGAGTGAGCGTTCACCGATGGTAAGGAGCGGTACGCGAAGCAAAGCGAGCCTTTCGACAAACCAACTGCCCTCATGGGTAAAGCTGTCCCACAAAATGTGGGAGACGGCGCCGATCAACAGTGCCAAAACAATCGCGCCGAAACGTCGTGGCGGAAAAAACGAGAACTGCTGCGCCACCGGAAGCAGTTTCGCCTGATGCTTATGCGGAAGCAGTGACAGGAGAGGGTGCTTGAGGAGGTTATGGAATATCACCAGTCCCAGCAAACCTACGGGGATACAAAAGAGCAAAAGGCCGATCGGTGTATGGCCGATAACCCGTTCATGGTTCATGCGCAGGAAAAACTCAAAATCCGGCACCATCGTGCCGAAAATCAGGGCAGATGTGGGAAGTCTGAAACGCCGAAGAGGCACGGCGGCGGCGGCATGCGAAATGGTCAGAGGCATAGGCTTCGAAGTAGCTCCTCTCTTGTTGTCTGCATTGCATTTTGGCTCAATTGTCCGCAATGCTTTACGTTAACGCTGTGTCTGCTGAGAGCAATTGTGCTCTAATTTGCCGGTGAGTTGTCCGAAAATTGACGCGCCGTTTATTCAATATGGTGCATCGTAGAGGCGAGGCGCGCCGTTACATGGAATGTTATAGATTGACTCCGAAGCAATCCCGCTTCACATGCTTGGAGTATGTACTCGACGGCGGCGCGAATAGTTTTATTCCGATTGGGCGTTTCGCCCGCCGTCGGAGCCGCAACGCGGCGGCGGGATCGCAAGGGCACCGACGCCGCGCGGCCCGCGGCATAATTGTAGTCATTTCGCGGACAACACCCTAACTACGAATATACATAACCGGCTATTGACGAAGGCCTGTTCGGGTCTAAAAGAGAAACTGGTTGCGCCGGTGTTCCACAAACTCGAGCTAGAGAGCGAACCGGCGAGGAGTCCGGCTTCGGAGCCTGCGACGGGTGTAGAAACGCCGTAAGTTAACCAGGCTTATACTCAGAGATAGGTCAATGCGGGTTGACGTAGGTAGTGTCCACTTGCGGTCGGGTCGCCCCGGTGGCAGTTTTGAGTTCCTTTCCAAGCAACCTTCCCGGACAATCTCTTCGCATGCCCATGCGTATATCTTCTCTTAAGAGCGTTGGCCGTATCGCTCCCGCCGATCTATCTCGCCGAATTGGCTTTCAAGACGGGTATGACTTTTCCTTGTAGTATACAGAGACACTAAAACAAGCCAAAGTGCTGAAACCAATCAACGTTTGGGGACGACTATGACTTATGCACTTGTCCGCCGCGCCGTTCAAACATCGGCGGTCTGTTTTTCGATAACCGTCTGCTTCGCCGGAACCGAGAAGTGCGGGAAAATGCGAATTGAATCTTTTTCGGATTGTATTTCGAAGGACGATGTGCCGTGCGGCTGGCATCCGACCCAGAATGATACCGAGATGTTTTCCATAGGCGAGGAGGAGGGGAATTATTATTTGCGTGTGGAAACGAGAGGCGGGAATACGACTATAGGCAAAAGATTTCGCTATAATCCCGAAAAGTATCGGTACCTTTATTGGCGATGGCGAGTTCATGAGCTTCCGGAAGGGGCGCGGGAAGACCGCAGGCGCCTTAATGACAGCGGCGCCGCCGTGTATGTCATTTTCAAGGGTTCCTTATGGATGAATAAGATTATTAAATATGTCTGGAGTACGACATTGGACGCCGGGACGTGTACGGCCAGTCCATTTAACGGAAGGGCTAAAGTGGTCGTAGTTCGCAGCGGAACAAGTCGACTTGGTGAGTGGATTACCGAGAAAGTGGACGTATATGGGGATTACACGAGGTTGTTTGGGCATAAGCCGCCAATGGTGGAAGCGATCGCTTTGATGAGCGATGCGGACAATACACGATCAGAGGCTCGAGCCGATTACGACGATTTTCGTGTATATGAACGAAAAACCTGTATGTCGAACCTCGACTGCAGTCCTTGGCCGCTTTGTTCGGCCGGTTGCTCAGAGAGCCGGAAAGAGTATCAATAGAACCGCGGCTGAAATGTTGAGCAAGGGTTCGGGAATCGAGCCGTCGGGGAAATCCGTGAAAAAAGAGACGTGCGTTCCGTTTTCGGCGGCTGATCGGCAAGGATTTAGAAGAAGAGACGGGAGCTCGTACGGGTGCCTGGCGGCATAAAATTTGAACCCATTCCCAGAATCAACTATTTTTTAGTGATTATTCACTCTAGCGAGAATGGCGGAACTGGTAGACGCGCTAGACTTAGGATCTAGTGGGGTGACCTGTGGGGGTTCGAGTCCCCCTTCTCGCATAAAGAACATGCGGTTATGTAGGAGGAGTAAAATCCTTGAAAGCAACTGTATCGCAACCGGAGGCGTGGCAACGCCGTATTGAGGTGGAAGTCCCCGAAGAAGAAGTCAAGGGGGCTTTTGAAGAGAAGGTTAAGAAGTATCGGCGGGATATCAAGCTTCCCGGATTTCGTCCGGGCAAAGTGCCCGGCGGGATTATCAAAGCGCGCTACGGGCCGGCAATACGGGCCGAAGTCGTTGAGGAGTTGGTGCAGCAGTCGTACGAACGAGCGTGTCAGGAAAACAATATTGAACCTGTCGGTCTGGCGAAGGTACACGATCTCAATGCGGAGGAGGGCACCCCTCTGTCTTTTACGGTCGATACGGAAGTCGATCCCGAGATAGAGATCAAGGGTTACGACAAGCTCAAGATCCGTCCGACGCCAAAGAAGATCAAGCAGGACCAGGTGAATGAGGCTCTTGGGGAGCTTCAAGACCGCATGTCGAGTTTGATCGATGTCGACAGGCCCTCGCAAAAGGGTGATTTCCTGACGATCGAGTATGTGAGCGTCATAGTGGACGGTGAGCCGCGGACCGATTTGCGCAATCCACAATATCCCGTCGAACTTGGCAGGAGCAATATAAAGGAAGTGGATAAGGGACTTACCGGGCACACGGCGGGCGAAGTTGTTGATTTGTCGGTGAAGTTCCCGCGTAACCACTCCGACGAATATTTGGCCGGCAAAAGCAGCGATATGAAGATACGG
Organism: Chitinivibrionales bacterium; assembly: GCA_014729595.1. Lineage (GTDB taxonomy): Bacteria > Fibrobacterota > Chitinivibrionia > Chitinivibrionales > WJMI01 > WJJU01. The sequence goes on along the minus strand of WJJU01000771.1, from coordinate 3,016 downwards.
ATCACGAAGGTCCAGGAGAAGCGGATGCCGGAGCTGAATGAGGAATTCCTTCGTGAAATGGGCGATTTCGACAGCGTCGATGCGCTCAAAGAAAGCATTCGAGAGGATCTCGAAAAGAAGGAGTTGGAAAGGGCGAAAAACGAGGCTTATAATAAGGTCATCGACACGCTCATAAAGAATAATCCATTCGAAGTGCCTCCCGCGCGGATTGAGCGATATATAGACTACATGGCGGAGGAAGCCGCCAAGTACTCTCGCGATGAACAGCCGCCGTCACGTGAAGAAATCGAACAAAAATATCATGAGTCGGCTGTCCGTACATTCAAGCGTCGGCGAATCATTGATTACATAGCCGATAAAGAAAAGATAAAGGCGACGCAAGAAGAGGTGGATAATCAAATTCGTCGAATGGCGGAGATGTATGACAGACAGTTCGATGAACTCAAGCAAGTTTTCCGCAGAAACGGCACCACCAACAGAATTCGTGCCGATATTCGTGAGCAGAAAACGTTGGATTTTCTTACCGGAGAGCCGGCTAAAGATTAAAAAGAACTGTGACCGTTCAGAAAGGAACGTGCTACTATGTCATTAATACCAATGGTGATAGAGCAGACCGGTAGAGGCGAGCGATCTTACGACATTTACTCTCGCCTTCTTAAGGAGCGAATAATATTTCTCGGCTCCGACATAACGGATGTCGTGGCGGACGTGGTAATGGCTCAGATGATCTTTTTGGAATATGAAGATTCGGAGAAGGACATTACGCTGTATATTAGTTCCGCCGGCGGTTTTGTAGCCTCCGGTTTGGCCATTTACGATACAATGCAATTCATTAAGCCCGACGTTTCCACGATATGTATCGGGCAGGCGTCCAGTATGGCGGCCGTCTTACTGACGGCGGGCACAAAGGGCAAGCGCTATGCGTTGCCGCACTCACGGGTGATGCTGCACCAGCCGCTCGGCGGCGCCGGGGGCCAAGCTTCCGATATCGCAATTCATGCGCGTGAAATCGTTCGCGTTAAGCAGACGCTCAACGAGATCTTGGTAAAGCATACCGGACAACCACAAGAGATAATTAGTAGAGACACGGATCGTAATTTCTATATGGATGCCAAAGAAGCGCTTGAGTACGGCATCATAGACGAAATTTTGACCGAGAGAGGGTAAGTATTATGGCGCCCAAGAGCCGATATCCGGGAATCAAATGCTCTTTTTGCGGCAAGGGCACCAACGAGGTCGATAAGCTGATCACGGGGCCTTCCGTGCACATCTGCAATGAATGTGTCGAGATGTGCAACGAAATTTTGCGGGAAGACAAGGCCAGCTTGTCGGGCGATCTTAAGATGGATTCGCTGCCGACGCCGCAAGAGATGAAAGAATACATGGACCAGCATGTCGTTGGACAGGATGAGGTGAAAATCGGTGTATGCGTGGCCGCATACAACCACTTTAAACGTATCCTTTCGCGCGGCGAAAAGAATGACGGCGTAGAGGTTGAAAAATCGAACATCTTGATGGTTGGCCCGACCGGCACCGGCAAAACGCTGATCGCGCAGACATTGGCAAAGATGCTTCGTGTGCCGTTCACTATTGTCGACGCCACCATTTTTACCGAGGCGGGCTATGTTGGTGAGGATGTCGAAAATATGCTTGTCCGGCTGCTTCAGGTCTCAAACTACGAAGTGGCCAAAGCCGAAAAGGGAATTATTTACATCGATGAATTCGATAAAATCGCCCGAAAATCCGCCAACCCTTCCATTACGCGTGATGTCTCGGGTGAAGGGGTTCAGCAGGCTATGCTGAAGATTTTGGAAGGAACGGTGGCGACGATTCCGCCAAAGGGTGGCCGTAAGCACCCTGAGCAGAATCTTATTCCCATAAATACGCGAGACATTCTCTTTATCTGTGGTGGTGCATTCGTAGGTCTCGAAAAAATTATCGAAACGCGGGTAGGCGAAAGCCGAATGGGTTTTAACGCCGAACTACGCCGCAAGGAAAATCTCCAGATTGGCGATATTCTGCGGCGAGTCGAGCCGGATGATCTTATACACTTTGGTCTTATACCCGAATTGGTCGGGCGTGTGCCCGCGATGTTCGGGCTCGATGAACTTGATGAAGAAGCGATGCTGCAGATATTGACCGAGCCGAAAAACGCGTTGACCAAGCAATATCAGAAATTGTTCGCCATGGAAGACGTGCGGCTGACATTTGCCCGAGACGCCTTGCGGGCGGTTGTGAGAACCGCTCGAGCAAAGAAGACCGGGGCACGCGGGCTGCGGAGCGTCTTGGAGCGTGCACTCGTACCGATCATGTATGAAATCCCGTCTCGGCGTGATATCAAGGACTGCCTGATCAGTAAGGATGTAGTCCTTGGAAAGGGTGAACCAACGTATACGGTACGCAAAGATAAAAAGATCGCCTGAGCATTAACCCCATCGTTGCAAATTTTCCTCGACATTCAAGCGTGAAGTGAGGTGAGCCCGCCGGCGGCAATGGAATGCTGTCCGGAGGGCTCGCACCGGGGATTCTTCGAGTGTGCCGCTTCTCCGGCGATACGGTGAGGTGATGGTGTGTCGCCGCAGTTGGCGTGACTCGGAGCGCATGGACACGCGGCGATCCCGCTTGCTGGACGGATGCATGTCCCGAAGGGGACCGAGCCGGACGCGAGGCATGAATGGCGGTCCATTACCGGTGCGGCTCTCCCGGGAAAAACTCTCTCGGACTATTATTTAAATTAAAAAATCATGCTTTGCCCCCCTCTTATCGTCCTTCCACACTACGTAATCCGCCAATTTCGGAGATTTTATCCGCATTGGTCTTTGATTTTTAGATTGAACACCGCCGGTTGACTTGTCTTTTGTGTCGTAGTATAATCTGAACAGTGGGCCCAAGAAGGGTTTTGACGGGCCGTTGGGAGGATTTGGTGGTGACACGGGTTCGGATGCATGGTCCGTACGATTTGACTGAAGCGGTGATCAATAAGATTATCGATATGGTAACGCCCGGCAATTTCATG
>WJJU01000770.1 GCA_014729595.1 Chitinivibrionales bacterium | reverse complement strand
CGATTTATAGTTCAAGGTCCTCGAGGCGTCACTGCAACCCGAGATAAGCGAGAGGAGTGGCTCAATCACCAAACCGCCCCCCTCCGGCAGTATGATAAAATGCTTGGCGCCGGTCAAGTTCCCGGCAAAAACCAGGGAGTGTGCGCACTTCCCGGCTGTCGTTCGTGGGTGGCGGGATACCGGAATGGAAACACCTCCGGGGAGCCCGAGCGAAGGCTGGCGCATGTTTTGCTATTCAAAAGCAGGTATCGATCCTCTACATAAAAAGGAGTGCCGCTATGCGAAAGAAGAACATGATTGGAAGAATGCTCGAGAAAATCGGCAAAATGCTGCAACGGAAACGAGGACGCCGCAAGCGCTAAAGTCCTGGTAAGCGGCGATTCGGTCACAAAAAAGTAGCTCAAGGGGCTCTCCTCAAGCCATCCACCGCCGGGCGGGGTGCACGCGGACCGTTACGCCCTCCGGTTTCTACGAATATTCCAATTCATCGGGGGTGGTAGGTGTTTCAAGTTGGTGGCACGGAACGGCGACTAAGAGCCGCTCTCAGAATGAGCTACGTTGGGTAAGGCCGAGCGGGAAGACTTGGATGTGATACCTCAAAGCGGGAGACGAGGCATAACTTCGGTGAAACGTGAGGGAGCGCGACGAAACAAACAGGTCGCCGCGGTTAGCCTGAGTAGCGGCTCATTTTGAAAGCGGCTCTAAATACTAAAATTGGCGTCACCCACTCGCCGAGTCGGTGAATCATTCACCGATACAGCATTGCCGATTCCGAAACGGAGCGCCGGACTCAGAGAGATGCAGGACTGAATCCCGCATCTCTCGAGAACAACCACGATCATTTTCAGCTATTAACCCTTCCCAAATAAAAGTGATCATCGGGACCAATCGGCTCGATACCGATGGACAGATAATCCTTTTTAATCGTATCCATGGTTTCCTTGGAGATTTTCATGACCGGCTGACGAGTATACCCGCCGTTTGCCCCACTTAGGAATTGATAATACTTGTGTTCAGGCCAGTTATAGGTCCCAAGCATCGCCGCGACCCCGTGGCGGGACATAAAGCTTTCCATTACCGGCTGAAGCATTTCGAATATTCCCGACGCCTTCCCGAAATTCCCCTGAAGAATCGAATTCATCATGGTGACAAAATACGGACGGTTCGGTGATTGAAAAACTTCGTATGGTCCCGCGCCGATCCACTGCTGGCGGTATTCACCGGCATTTTTGATGATGGTAAACGGGTTCGGACTTGATAATAGCAACCTGTCACCAAACCGCCGAAAGCATTGATCCAGAAAAGGACCGTCGAAAATTTTCGCCCCGATCACGTTTGGGATATCGGCAATATCATCCAGCGCGTCCACGACATCCAAAGGGTTTACATTCATGAAATCGAATTTCGGATAGAGCACTATTCCGATATCCGCCGTTTTACAAAGCTGAGAGGTGATGTCATGGATTTCCGTTACCGACTTCGGGTTGAAACTCGGCGGGTAACCCAGTAAAACATGAGTGCAACCAACTATTTTTGCATGCGACACCATGGCAAAACACTGATCGAATGAATCAAATACGACCGATGAACCTACGTGAATTTTACCCATTCCTTCATGGGCCGCAACGGCCGTGAGTCGCCGAGCTTCACGAAACGACAATCCCGATTCCGCGGCACAAAGCGTTGAATTGAATCCGTGTCGTACGGCCATTCGGACATCATGCCTAATCGCGCGTTCACTCAGCCGTGTAAAATCGGGATTGAATGAAGGCATAGTCTCGTTTTCAACGCCTTTGAAATTTTTCCTCGCCCACTCCTTCCAGTTGGCGGGAGGACAAAACGGCCTTTTTCCGTATAAATCGTCGCCGTCGGCCCTGGTTTGTTTTGTAAGGCCCAGCGCGACCATGCCCGCCGCCGCTCCGCCTCCCAATCCTTTTTTGAGGAACTCTCTCCTGCGGCTACTCTTTCGCTGTTCAGGTCTCGATTCCATTCACCGACTCCTTTTGTTAAATGGTGACGAACGGTTCAACCGAAAGAGTGCACCCCGGTTCACATCGACATTCCGTGTCGGGTGAACCGTAGGATACACCCTATCTTTGCAAAAGCGCCTCGGTATTCAAGCGAGAGGCGGGGCTGAGACTCGAAGGCCATGACGGCCTAAGAGCACGCCGGTCCACCATGGACTTTCCGCCCGAAGCATGCTCGCACCGGTGGGGCAAAAGAGCCAGACCAGGACGGTGTGAGTGAACGCTTTTTAGGTCCCGCCCCAACGAAGCGATTGAATACCGAGGGGCTTTCCCAAAAACCTGTTTGACCTATACAGAGATTTCCGGATTTCACCGGTGATGGAATCCGGAAAATAGATACAACTTTGGCCATAAGTCCATATGAATCAATTACTAAATATATTTCAAACAGATCTTTATGCAACGATCAGGTTCACTAAAAGCCTATCCCAAAACTCCATACCGCCCGCGACGAGCCGCCGTGGGCGGTTGCGGCGTTGTGCCCCTCGGCCGTATCACCGCGGATACGATCCACGCTTCGCGCCTTGCCGCCACTACCACCTTGCTCCGTCTCGGCTATGGCACGCGACGCTCCCATCGATAAGAAAAACATCCTCAATCCGCCTCATGGACCGCATGTATGGGCTCTCCACCGATCGAGGGTTCCCGCTCGCTTCGCCGGCTTGTTCCCTTTTCCGGCATGTACTATGTTCTTCGTGTCGGCAACCTGCCGGGTTAGTAGTTCGTAGGTTATGGTGTTGGCTTTTTAACCTACAAATTCTCAATCCGAATCGGGTTGCTTTTTTTCGTGCAAAGAAATCGACGAATAAAGAGACCCGGGCCCGCCGTCCCTCTACACGGATAGGCCCAATTACTCGCGCGGGGAATTTCATTGCATTCCTAGCCGGCAACGGCTAAAATTAAAAAGGCCCGCGGCGACCGTACGAGTGTCCCTCACCGCTTCAGTGTTCATCGGGGGGCATCTCTTACAAAAGCATGAGCGTGACGAGGTATATGCATGATCCACAAAGAAAGAATTAAGTATCCTACCAATGTTTACCCCGTCGATGAGTGGCGAATGATCGAGAAACAATACTACCCGGCATTCATTCCGCAGACGGAGTCATTCTTTTCGGTGGGTAACGGCTATATCGGGATGCGGGGAAATTTCGATGAGGGCAGGCCGGTTTACCAGAACAGTTCCATGATAAACGGTTTCTATGAGTCATGGCCCATCGTCTACGGAGAAGAAGCCTACGGATTTGCCAAGACCGGTCAGACAATCGTCAATGTTCCGGATTGTAAGATCATCAAGCTGTATGTCGACGATGAACCGCTGTATCTGCCTCGGGCAAGCCTCGACAAATTTGAGCGCGTTCTCAACATGAAAGAGGGCTTCCTTAGCCGGGAGCTTATTTGGGAAACGCCGTACGGCAAAAAAATATCCATCCAATCTAAACGGATGGTTTCGTTCAAGCATCGCCACCTTGCCGCAATCACTTACGAAATTACGGTTCTCAACGCCGACGCCCCGGTTGCGATCTCTTCGGAGATCGTCGTCCATGACAACCAAATACAAAAAAGCAGCGACCCCCGCGATGCGGAACGGCTAAAAACCGATGTGCTCATGCCCGTCGTTCACAGCCAAGACGATTACCGTATTATTCTGGGTTATCGAACGAAAACGAGCGGCAATACCCTGTCGTGTGCAATAGACCATCGTATCGATACCGAATGT
>WJJU01000769.1 GCA_014729595.1 Chitinivibrionales bacterium | reverse complement strand
GCTACTAAAAATACAAAAAAGGCGCTTTCGTGAGCAAGGAGAATGAAAAAATAAGGCCGGAAGAAGCCAATTCCTTTATCAACACATGTTTGTGCGGCATCGTTTCTTGATGGAGTTGTCTATGCCGACCGTGGTCACTGAGCCTTCCCGAATGGCGGCGGTTCTCGAAATGCCCTCAATGAGCGCTTCAAGGTATTTTTTTGTATGTATAGAAATTACCGGACATTATTCTGAGTGAGCTTTTTGCTTGATAGTTTCTTGAGAAGCGCAGGCCGGTCCGCCGCCCGGTATGAGGGGGACGAAAAACCGGACAAACAGGACCGGCTTGCTTTTTATAGGGGGCGACCCAGGGGGTTGGGTCGCTTCATCCTTTATATAACATATCATCGCCGGGCGATAGAGATGATTTTCAGTGTTTTGAGAATGATAATTTTGCTAAGGGTGCTTTGGGTTGCTGAAGAAGGAATGTTTTTCGCGAAGCTGAAGCCTTTGCGCTTAAAAGGCTTCGGGCCTATCAAGTAACCTGCTTTGTGAGTCGTGGCGGAGCGAGGAGGTGGGGAAGCATGGCGCGTCCCTCGGGGCATACCCTGGGTGATATGGGTAAGGGTCTAGAGGCGCAACGCCGCGACCGCTCTCAGCGGCCGGTCGCGGAGGAAATGGGGTTTGGGGATAGGCTTTTGGTATAAATAATGGTTTCCGCACAATCGGCGGATAAGTGATGGTTATGGATGGTGCGGCAGTTTATTTTTTGCTCATCATTTCAAATATTGTGATTCCTTATAAAGGGAGATGAATCGGATGGCTGACAAATCGTTCGAGAAATGTATTCTCTGTATTGGGGCGGGATATGTTGGCGGCCCTACGATGGCGATGATTGCCGCAAAGTGTCCCCGGTACGAAGTGATTGTGGTCGATATCAATGCTCGCCGGATAGAGGCGTGGCAAAGCGATAATCTTCCTATTTACGAGCCGGGTCTTCTCGAGGTTGTGAAGCAGGCGCGGGGGAGAAACCTCTTTTTTAGCACGGAGATCAATGAAGGCATCCGGAAGGCCGACATCATTTTTGTTTCGGTTAACACTCCCACCAAAACATTCGGTGAGGGAGCCGGGCGTGCGGCGGATCTTCAGTATTGGGAGAAGACGGCACGGAGCATTGTCGCCGCCGCCGACCGTGACAAAATCATCGTTGAAAAGAGTACGCTTCCGGTCCGAACGGCCCGAGCCTTGGAACGCATTCTCAGCGCCAACGACAAGGGTATACATTTCGAGGTCTTGTCCAATCCCGAATTCCTGGCCGAAGGGACGGCGATCAAGGATCTGGAGAAGCCCGACAGGGTGCTTATCGGCTCTCAAGAAACGGAGAGCGGCCTTCGTGCCCGCAATGAATTGGTTGATATTTACGCCAATTGGGTCCCTCGCGACCGTATTATCACGAGCAATGTATGGAGTTCCGAGCTGTCCAAGTTGGCGGCGAATGCATTTCTGGCCCAAAGAATATCGTCGATCAACAGCATTTCGGCGCTCTGCGAACGAACGTCGGCTGATGTGACCGAGGTGAGCAACGCGATCGGCATGGATACGCGTATCGGCAAGCGCTTCCTCAACGCCAGTGTCGGATTCGGGGGTTCGTGTTTTAAGAAGGATATATTGAACTTGGTCTATATATGCGAAAATTACGGTCTTCATGAAGTCGCGCGTTACTGGGAGAGTATCGTTCGCATTAATGAGTATCAAGAAGAGCGCTTCGTGCGCACCATGACAAGAGTCATGTTCAATACGGTTGCCGACAAGCGCATTGCTCTGTTCGGGTTCGCATTCAAAAAAGATACCGGTGATACACGCGAGTCTCCGGCCATCTATGTAACTCGAATGCTTCTCGCGGAACGCGCGCGGGTGGTGATAACCGACCCAGAGGCGCTTGAGAATGCGCGCCGAGATTTGGCGGAAGAGAAAGGGGACGTGTTGTATGAACAGGATCCTTATTCGGCGGCCGCCGGCGCGCATGCCATTGCCGTTTTGACTGAGTGGGATCTCTATCGCACTCTCGATTACAAACGGATCTATGATTCGATGGAAAAACCGGCTTTTATTTTCGACGGTCGGAATATCCTCGATCACCAAAAGCTTCATGAACTCGGCTTCAGCGTTTTTCCTATCGGCAGGCCGGCACTCAAGCATTTCTGATGCACGAATAAAAAACGTATAGGGAACCTCAAAAAGTGCTACAGGTTCAAAAAAATACTACCGATACATTTGGTGAAGGGTGCGGTATGAGGCTCCGCGATACCGGCACCCGCCAAAAAGACGAAAAATGTATCACCGGCACGGATGCCGGATATGGGTAGTACGGACGGTCCACGTGGCGCATGCGGGACCGCCCAAACAAGGAGGTTCCACAATGCGTATCAATCACAATATCGCTTCGATGGTCACTCAGGGTTCGCTTTTTCGCGTGAACCGAGACATGAGCAAATCGCTCGAACAGCTTTCCACCGGTTTGCGGATCAATTCAGCCGCTGATGACGCCGCCGGGTTGGGTGTATCCGAAAACCTTCGGACCCAGGTGAGAGGCACGGCTCAGGCAAAGCGCAACGCCATGGACGGAATCGCCGCGATATCGGTTGCCGAGGGTGCCGCGAACGAAATTTCCGATATTCTCCAACGTATGCGCGAGCTGGCGGTACAATCATCCAATGATACGTTGACAGCTACTGAACGTGCCTACACTAATCAGGAATTCCGCGCCCTGATCGATGAAATTGACCGAATCGCGGATGTTACCAACTATAACCGTCAGAAACTCCTCTCTAGCGGGGGGAGCAGGTTTGGGCAGGGGAGCGGCGGCTCCGCGCTTTGGGTCGATGCAAACGCCGTTTACGGCGTTGACAGTATCACCGTAACAATCGATACCTTGACAACTGCTACGGGGAACGGTATCGGTGTGCAGGATCTTCAGCTTATGAGCCAAAGCAGCTCGGCTACCGCCATTTCGACGCTCGATAGCGCAATTGACAGTGTCAACACCATGCGGTCCAACATGGGTGCATACGTCAACCGAATCGAGCATGCCATCAACAACCTGACGATATCCAACACCAATCAGCAGTCGGCGGAATCGCTCATTCGCGATGTCGACTTTGCTCATGCGAGCGCGCGGTTCACGCGGAATCAAATCCTCAGCCAATCCGCCACCGCGATGCTGTCGCAGGCGAATATGGTCCCGCAAGGAGTACTACAGCTTCTCGGATAGTAAGCCTTGGATACTACCTTCGACTTCTGAGTGAACGGGAGTCCTTAATGCGGGACTCCCGTTTTCACATTTGGTATGCCCGGCTAATGCGGCGTCGGAAAGCTTTTACCGGTTTATTTGACCGCGGGCACGCCGCCGACGGCGGCGGCAAGACCCCGCTCGTTCAATTCCCGCGCCTCCAATCCCTTTTCGTAATTGGAATGCCGGTTGAGAGGGCGAGAGTCCTTCGACTGTCGGTCAATTCGTGCACTGAAAATAGTCGACCCGGCTTCAATTTGTATGAAGAGGTGATTTTGGGCAATCAATTCTTTCGAGGTATCGGTTGGGGTCCAAGAAACGGCATGCACGCCGGTCCCTACCTTGGTATCAAGAAGCTGTTCTACGATTGCGCCTTCCGCATCGGTTACAAAGGCGCTGACGTGCATTTTATGCGGAAGATAAAAACGTAAGGTGTGCCGGGAGCCTTTCTTTTTATGCGCTATTTGTGCTTCTTTGGCCCGTGAATCCCGTTCACTCACGGGTTTGGTTCCTTCGAACCGTGCGGTCAGGCTTTGTGTTACCTTCGCCTCGGGCATGGCGGGCTCGTGAGTGACCCGCAGTGATGATATGATGTCATCGAGCCGGTCCACCTTAACGACCGTATCCGTATCGAAAACGATTGTGATGAGGGTGGCTTGGGCGGTGTCACGGTTCAAAGAGTCCGTTGGAAAAATCGCGCGCGCGCGAATATTTTCACCCTTTCGCAGGAGCTGGGCATCCTGGAACTCTTTCGCGCCCTCGTGGAGAAATACAACGACGTTTTCCACCAAAAGACCCGCACGAGGCTTGACGGCAATCTCAAGGGGCGTCGGATTTTCCGTCACGCCGATCGGTAGGAGGTCCAGCTCAACAACCGCTCGCGTCAGGTGCGGTAATTCTTCAATAAATACCCGCGCTTCAAGATCAAGGGTTGATTCGGCCCATAAAACGGTTGCAGAAAGCAATACAAAAGCGGTTTTGTGCAGAGTTTCCATATTTTTTATGCCTCTTATTAGACCGGACGGGGGTTGCCGTTGATTGAGGACCAGTGGCTCGATACCCCGCTCAAGTCGGGGACAAACTCTAAGTATCGCTCGTTGCGATTGTCGCTTAACACGGACTCCGCCCTGAGTAATTGATATGAGTTAATGCCTTAATAACACGATTCGGAATAGCCTGCCGCGGAAAAAATAATCGGTGACACGGGGCTCAGGGTAAAAATGCTCATTTGGCGGTGCAAACGCTCCGCACGCAATTGTTTTATTCGCGGCGATAATTGGCTTGAACGTATTGATTCCTCATCGGATGTGCGCTGATATTAAGAGGGAAACGGGTAAGCGCATTCAGGGTTTGGACAGAGCCGCCTTCGCACCCATTAAGAAAAATGGCTTACGCGAGCGCCGGTTCGATCAAGAAAAGGGGCGTTCCGACGAACGCCCATATACCCGGTTTATCGAGCAAAAGCCGTCGGCTCCGCCCCCGACGGCCGCCCCTTACTCAGAGCAAAAGGAATAGCGGTGAGGACCATGCCTTGCGCCAGAATTTCGACTCCTACGAGCAAGCCGATGAACCACAGCGCACTGGTCGGCCATCCCGTCCAGACCCACACGCCTAAAGCAAGTGAGAGGATGCCGCTGATCAGCTCCCACCCCCACTGCGGAGCGTGGGTAACGGGAGCCGCTATCGCTCTGAACAATCCATAGGCGATCAGAAAGCCGGCGATGAATAAAGTAAAAGCCGCGGCGGTTAACTGGGGGCGCGAAAGAAGCAGTACTCCTATCACTAAAGAGAGAATCCCCCCTAAAAGCCGTCGCCAGAACCATTCCTGTCGCATAGTGAAGAGCGCGTAAATCCCCTCGAAGAGACCACGAACCGCCAACACTAAGCCTACGGTTAGGATCGTGATAAAGGTGGTGGCCACCGAAAAGGTTATTGTAAAGATGCCTAAAATCATCATCAGAATCCCGATGGTCATGCTCCATGCGCCAACTTTCGAATGTATATCGATATTCGATTGATTTTGCCCTTCCACGCGCTACCTCCATGGGTAAAGTCCGTTGCCGGCGGTCATGTGAATGCATCTGCCAAACCGGTTCGACGGCACGACGTGTCCACCCGCTTATGTGCTCTAGATGAATTTGACTTAACGGTAATTATGGCCGCCATTCAATCCGTACAATAAATAAATTAGCGAATTTTGTGCCCGACATACGGGAGCCGGCATGGCGGATTGCTTAAGCGTCGATCGGCATTTTGGGCGCCTGACCGCGCGCGTTCTCGATCTTCCGGTCGTCCCGCAAAGTTTGAGCTAAATTGACAATCGCCGGGGTCTGACGAATGC
>WJJU01000768.1 GCA_014729595.1 Chitinivibrionales bacterium | reverse complement strand
TGACATCATTGATCGACATCCCGTAATGCTCGAGCTTGGCCGGATTCAGCTCGACGGCGACCTCTTTTTCCAACTGCCCGGTAAGCTCGGCATCGAGAACTCCCGGTATACGCCGAATCTCGTCTCTTACTTCTTCCGCCGCCCGATCAATCACCTCCAGGCCGTCGGGATGAGAGAGCGAGATAATTATTATCGGCCAATCGGAGGAGCTGAGTTCCTTGGCAATCGGCTCTTCGGCATCTTCCGGAAGTTCAGCCTTGGCGATATCGACACGCTCCTGAACGCGGCGCAGGGCGGTCTCAACCGAAACGTTGGAGCTGAAAGTGGCAAAAATAAAGGAGAAGCTCTGTTGGCTCGAAGAAACCACCTCCTCGAGCCCCTCGAGCCCATCGATTTCATCTTCGATAGGCCGCGTTACAAGGTTCTCTACGTCTTTGGCGCCAACACCGGGATAAACGGTGGTGACAAATATATAGGGTTGTTTGATTTCGGGTGAAGCTTCTTTGGGAAGCCCAAGATAGGAGGTAACGCCCGCCACCACCATCAGGAGCGCAAGCGTGAAAACGGCGGCTTTTTTTTGTACTACAAATCGTATCATAAGGTTTGCATGCTCCGTCGAATGACTTTGACGGGTGCGCCGTTTCCTACCAAATGATGTCCCGCAATGATCAGATTTACCCCCGGTTCCAACCCATGTTTAGCAACGGTGTAGGTTGCATTCGCGGCTCCCGTCTCGATAATCCGCCGTTGAGCCTTCCCATTCTCCACCACCATCACTGAATGCTCGGTACCCACCGTCCGTATCGCTTCCGTCGGCACGACTACCTGCTCGTCAAACGACCGCAGCCCGAGACGCACGCGAGCGGTGACCCCCGAAAGGATCGTGCCGTCCTTATTACCTATCACAACCTCGGCATCGAATTTCTTACTCGCCGGATCGGCTTTTCGTGCCACCGTTTTGATCTTTCCGGTCCAGTCGCGCCCCGGGTAGATATCAAAAGTCACCGTCGCCTCGCTCCCTATTTCGACTCCCGCAATGTCGCTTTCCGGTATTCCTACAACCACTTTAACCTTATAAAGCTGAGCGACCGAGAAGGTCGGTGCACCCGGCGGCAATTCCTGGTCGAGTTCGATTTCCCGCGACACAACCGTCCCCGCTATCGGCGTTATGCACAAAGCGCCCTCGTATAGCCGCTTGGCATCGATCAAGGAGGATTTAGCGTTGAGCCATTCCAACCTCATCTGGTCTACACGCGTCTGTGAGGCATTGCCCGTCTCCATGTGCTTTTTCGTTCGTTCATAGTTTTCGCGAGTAATTTTTTCGCGGAGTTTGGCCGTCTCGTAAGCCGTGGTCGCTTTATCGGCATCGATACGCCCCAGCGAAGCGTCCTTTTTCACCCACTGGCCCTCGCGAGCCGCCAGGGAAGAAACACGTCCACCGCCCACGCACACGAGCGTCGCTTCGCGAATGCCCGAAACCTGGCCATAGTATTCCCCGTACTCGGTGAACGTTTCTCGTTCCAATTCCATCACCTCGACGGGAATGGTATCGACGCGCGCTTCGGCCGGTCGCTCCTCCGCTTCGCCCTTCGAGCAACCGGGGAACGACAGTAAAGTAAAGACTAAAAAAAGCGCGCCGGCCGCATAGCATAGCGGGGCGACACCACCTCGGCCTCGCCGGGCGGCTTCGGTTTGCATATCCGACTCATTTTTCATGATTTCCCCTCGTATACAGGTAGTCCCAGGGCCAGACGAAGACTAGCAACGGCAAGCAGACGGTTGGCACGAAGCTCCTCAACAGCCAATTCAGCATCCAGCATCTCGGCTTCAACAGCCAAAAGAGTGGTTATATCTTCCGAACCGGACTCGTAGTCTCGCTGTGCTTGCTCATACGCACGCCTTGCGGCGGACAGTTGCAGTTTGGCCGCTTCCGCATTCTGTGTCAACACCTTGAGCGCATCACGCGATTCACGAATTGCCGTCTCGTTCTCTTCGAGCCTTTTTCGGTATTCCCGATCGGCCTTTTCCGCCTCGAGCCTGGTTTTGCGATAGGTGGCGGCGCTCCGACGACCGTCGAAAATGGTCCAGGAAAGCTGAAGACCGACGGCGAAATTAATATAGTCGGGGTCGAAATAACTCGATGGTTTCGGGACGGCGAGCGGAAAAGGGGCAACATACGTTGACGCATCGCTCGTTCCCTCTTCTTGAGTGGAGCCGTCACCGGCGGAACCGCCGCCGGGAGATTGGCTGTTCCCTTCCATATTCGAGAGTTTTTTATTATAGTCCACCCAACCCTGCGTCATGCCCGAAGTATCCGGCATCATGAAATCGTTGTACAGGGAACCGACAAGGTAGATCGAGGGCAAAAGCGCGCTGCGTTCACCTTTGATGTTATGCTCCAGCATACTTGCACTATAGCCGGCCATTGACACCTCGAGGCTCTTGCCTTCGGCGGAAGGCGGAGGTGCCTCGAATGGAACGCCGTCGTCCGAAAGCGTCAGGTTTATCGGCTCCGTGGTTTCGAGTTCCGCAATGTCGCGGAGACGGCGCATAGCCATTTCGCGCGCGCTTGAAGCGGACAAAAGATTTGCCTCCGCGAATTTCACCCGACCGTCGACACGAAGTTTATCCGTTTGGGAAGCCGCGCCGGTGGAAACATCAACCTCGAGGCGCGCTTGAAGCTTCCGGGATTGCGCCAGCGCTGTACGGGCCACACTCTCGCGGTGTTGCGCCAGGTAGGCATCAACCCAAGTTTGGGCAACCTCGAGCGCAAAGAGGTCATAGTTGAGCCGCTTGCCGTCCACCAGCATACTATCGCGCACTTTCGCCATTTTCAACGCCGAAGAAACGCGACCAAAGGTCAATATCGGTTGCCGAACCGATAGATTCCAGCTCAATTGCACTCCCGTAAGGTGATCGCCGATAATTTGAGTAAGCTCACCGTAAGATACGGACTGCGCCATCGACTGACCAACATAATTGACCCCGGTGTTAAAGTTAACCGACGGCATGGCATTGGCACGATAAGTGGTGACCTCTTCGAGCCCGGCTCGGTACTGTAGCTCAGCAATGGTGATCTCGTCGGCTCGATGCCAGGCCGCAACGAGTATGTCTTCCAAGGTGTACTCGTCGGCCGTGCAGAGGTAAGGTCCTACAAAGAGTGCTACTATCCCCGAGATAGTCGATATGATATTGGCTTTATGCATGATGATTCATCTTTTTGCGGTGCTTTGACAAGGGTTAAGAGGCAAAGTATTATCCTATGTAGCCTATAAAACTATAATTTGCTCCGCGTTTGCATGCGCTCTTTCGAGCGTCCGCCGCCGGCTCGAAGGTGTCCGTCTCGCATAAGTACACGATTATCGCGTTTGAGCCCCTATGCCATGCGCTATGAACGCAACTATTCGCGCCGTTTCTTTGTTGATGTCGCCCATTTTTCGATCCATGCGCCAGCTAAGCAAGACACTTCTGATAATACCCGTTATGTATCGCGCAATATCTGCGGCGTCTTCATCAAAGCAAAATTCCCCACTCGCTCGGCCCCGAACCAGCACATCAGCGAAAAGCGACGGAATACGTTTCAGCCCTTCGATATGCTTTTGGAAAAGAACACTATGGGTGCTTTCGTGCATCCGCGCACATGCCACACCCGCGGGAAAGGTCGCCAAGGTCAGCATAAAAGCGAAATGCTCTCCGAATGTGGCGAATATGACTCTAATCATCGCTTCAATGTTTTCGAGCGAATTGCGCTCAGGATCGTTCGCTTTCCCCAGTTCCTCGACAATGCGCTCCAGTTCTCTCGTCGCGAGACTGAGGAATATCGCCTCTTTGTCGGTATAGTAGTTGTATAGAGACGCCTTCGAAAAACCCGCTTCTGCGGCGATATCCTCCAGCCGCGTTTCGTGGAACCCCCGTTCGGCAAATACTTTCCGTGCCGCGTCGAGGATCAGGCCCCTTTTGGCTTCACGCACGGCCTTTTCACGAAGAACTTTCGGATCCACAATTCTGACTCCATCGTCAGGATTCTACAACGATGCATAAATATAGCCAATCGGCATCAGCAATGCAAGCACAAAAAAAGCAGAAATCACGTCCCCATCCCCTTGCGGCTTGCGCTCATGTATGATACCATTAGCAGACGGTAAGATAAACCATCCCCCTCAAGAATACAAAACCCTCTCGGAGGCCTCATGAAATATTACACCCGCAAGCGTCGGGAATATGCGCCGGGAGAACTAATTCTCAGCGAAAACGGTTCTCCGAACGGAATGTATATCATCGAATCGGGGAAAGTACGGGTCTACAAGATTTCGGGCGTTGGCGCGGCAAAGCGGGAAATTTTTCTTGGAACTCTTGGGCCGCAGGCGATATTCGGCGAGATGGCGATGCTGGATGACCGTCCTCGATCGGCAAGCGTTCGTGCGATAAAGCCGACCGTCTGCACGATAATCAACCGCGATATGCTTGTACACCAACTCACCGCCATGCCGTCATGGCTGCTTAACGTCATTAGAATCCTTATCACACGCATTCGCGGTGCCAACGATTCTCTGCGCGAGTCGGTCAGCCGTTACGCAACTTGTGTCGACGACGACCCGGGGGGGCTTATAATGGCCAAAACAGAGTAGGTGGCACTCGAGTCACTGACCGGCGGAAAGACACCCTACTCCCGCTGAAACAAGCATACGCCCACCAGTTGCTCACTGCTCGGAGCGCAGGTACATCCCCGCAAGTTTTCCTTCCGCGAATGCCAGAGTTGGTTTGCACAAGAGGTAATGCTTTACCGTGAACAGCGGTAACTCACGCGCTTCCGTTATCCTCCGGGCTTCATCCCGTTCCCCATCGAACCAAATTGCAGCCAATCGCAGCTTTCGCGTCTCGTCACTGAGCACCTTTGCACTCGCCCATCCGACGGCTAAATCGTAGTCACCGGCGACCAACGCCCGTTCGTATTGTGTCGCCGCTCCTCCCTCGAGCTTGCAGGTAAGACCGGCGGAAGCAAAAACGGCGAGCAGTTTTTCGGCGATCCGTACCGATACCGGATCATCCGTACGATAGACGATCTTCAGGCCCCTATCGGCGATGGGCGCATCACCCTTCCACGACCGTACCGGCAATGTTGAGCTTGCGG